>JAICKT010000013.1 GCA_025927795.1 Parafilimonas sp.
AAAGACCGCAGTAAATGCCGGGGTAAAAGCTGAAGCAGGATTAGAGGCCGTAAATGCAGCCGCCAAAAGCATGCAAAGCGATGCGCCTTCTTGCAATGTTTGCGGGCATATAACAGTAAGAAGTGGTACATGCTACAAATGTTTAAACTGTGGAAATAGCATGGGTTGCAGCTGAGTTATTAATTTCCTATTAAGCACTATTAATCCTTAGGTGAATATTAAAAATATATTTTGGATAAGGGTACGTATTTCGTTTAATTACGTTTGTAGTTGCAGGCAAGTGTAAAAACACATTCATTATATTTGCTATTCAACCAGTATTATCTAGTATATTTTTAATCTATTAGAATGTTGTTGCGTCACCTATCTATATACCGAATTGTATTGTTAAACCTTCTTATTGCTGCTTCATTTTTTATATGGAAAGAAAACCCTTTTTATGTTTTCACAAATCTTTTTTGCTGTTATTTAAACATTAGTTTTTTGGTCATAGCACTTATTGGTCTTTCACAATTTGTAAGACGAAATCAGGAGCGTTTGTTTATAGGACGAAAAAGAACACTTATAGTATTTACCTGCAGTGGTTTTTTTATTATTCATTCTCTTGCACTATTAATTGGATACATTAAAATTAATTTATTTATAATTGATTTTGTATGGTCTTTTACCGCCTTAGCAGTTAGAATGTTTGAAAATGAAGCATCTTCATTTTTACATACCATTTTTAAAAGGGGTCGTCGTGTTGCCATAGTTGGCCATGAGAATGCCTCGTTAGACATTGCCGAAAAATTAAAAAGAAAAGGAAGAAATTTCTTCTATGGAAATATTCATTTTAATGATGGCAATTTTTCTGAAGCAGATTCCTTTTTACCTTATATTGATTTTGCTAAGAAAAATAAAATAAATGAATTTTATTTACCTGTATCAACAATTAACCCAACCGAAATTAATACATTAATAGATGAAGCAGAAAAACATTGCATAAGGGTAAATTTTATAGCAAATAAAACAATAGAAAGCCCCGGGTACCGCACGTATTACATAAGTGGAATGCCCATACTTAAAAAGTATAATGAGCCCTTAGCACGCCTGCGAAATCAAACTGTAAAAAGAACTTTTGATTTTATAATAAGTGGATTTGTTCTGCTTTTTATACTTTCATGGCTGGTGCCTTTAGTAGGATTATTGATAAAGCTTGAAAGTAAAGGACCTGTTTTTTTTAAACAAGAAAGATCTGGAAGGAATAACAATTCATTTGTTTGCCTGAAATTCCGAAGTATGAGAATGAACGATCAAAGTGATGTTATGCAAGCAACAAAAAATGACATGCGTATAACTAAGATCGGTGCATTTTTGCGTAAAACCAGCATTGATGAATTACCACAATTTATTAATGTTTTTAAAGGAGAAATGAGCATTATTGGCCCAAGACCACACATGCTGCGTCACACAAAAGAATATAACGAACGCATAAACCATTACATGGTTCGTTTATATCTTAAGCCTGGCGTTACAGGTTGGGCGCAGGCAAATGGTTACAGGGGAGAAGTAAAGGAATTGGAATTGATGAAAAAAAGAGTGGAACATGATATATGGTATATGGAAAACTGGTCTATACTGCTTGATATTAAAATTATGTATCTCACATTTTTAAAGATTATCAAGGGAGATGATAATGCCTATTAACAGAATATAATTAAGTGAAAAACATTTTCTTTATACTTTTGCCCGTTTCCATTAAAAACGTTTGTAGTTTTCGCACACGATAATACCAACTAAATACAATTTATTAATGCTTATTTCAAAATTTAAATTTTTGCTGATATTCGGACTATTCAGCATTGTAGTTTTAATGCAATCATGTGGTACATATAAAAACTTTGCTTATTTCGAAGATTTACCAGATACAACCAAACCATTAGTTTCCAAAACAGCCCCCTTTAAAACACCTGTTATACAAAAAGGTGATTTATTAGGAATTACTATTCAAACACTTGATAACGATATTAGCTCCTTAATAAACAGCAGTAACAACCCAATAGGTGGAACCAATCCGGCAATGCCTGTATTAGGAAGTTCAGCCAACAGTTCAGCCAGCCAGGTACAACCAGGCTATCAGGTTGATAATAACGGTGATGTTGAACTGCCGTTTGCGGGAGATGTACATGTTGAAGGACTAACTACTGCACAGGCAAAGGATACAATTAGCAAAGAGGTAAGCAAATATTTTAATAATGCCATAATAAATGTGCGGCTTACAAATTTCAGAATTACAGTTTTAGGTGAAGTATTAAGACCTTCAACCTTTATAATTCCAAATGAAAAAGTGAATATTTTTGATGCACTTGGCATGGCAGGCGATATTACAGTATATGGGAGGAAGGATAATGTGTTGCTATTAAGGGATACTTTAGATGCAAAGAAAATTATCAGATTCAACCTAAACTCAAAAAGTATAGTAAATTCTCCATGGTTTTACCTGCAGCCAAATGATGTAATTTATGTAACACCAAACAAGAGTAAATTAGCTGCTACAGATGCATACAAAAACAGGGAAATTACAATTGTGGCTGCTACTATTTCCTTTCTAACACTATTAATTGCGCGTGTAGTCTTTAAATAGAAGCGATGCTATGAATACAACAAAGAAAAATACTAATAACGAAAATGATGTTTTCAATATAAGAAATACTGCAAAGAAATTTCTTGACCATTGGAAAGTATATCTCTTGAGCGTAATAATATTTATTGGCTTAGGAATTTTATTCATTATGGCAGTAACGCCTATGTATAAAATAAATGCCGAAATTCTTGTGCAGGATCAGGATTCAAGAACCACCGGAACTTCTTTTTTAAGTACACCTGCCATGGCAAGTTTTGGCGATTTGCTTGGAATACAGTCAAACGTTTACAATGAAGTTGCGATTTTGCAATCAAAGGATATCTTAAACCAAGTTGTTAGAGGCATGAACCTGAATATAAGATATTTCAGGGATGACGGTT
The DNA here is from genome assembly GCA_025927795.1 of Parafilimonas sp. Lineage (GTDB taxonomy): Bacteria > Bacteroidota > Bacteroidia > Chitinophagales > Chitinophagaceae > Parafilimonas. The sequence continues at coordinate 3,004 of JAICKT010000013.1, forward strand.
TGCGTAACACAGAATTATATATTAAAACACCATTTCTCGTAAATTTTATACCTAAAAATGATTCTACGATCGGAACAACCTTTGATCTTGATTTCAAAAATCTTGCTGAAAAAGGAAGATTTAAGGTTGATATGTCTAACGATTTAATAGATACATCTTTTACCGCATCTTTTAACGATACTATACAAACACCAATAGGAAAATTATATTTTACTCGTACAGGAATACCTATTCAGGATGTTCCATATCAATTGCAAATAATTAGCCCGGATGCAATGATTGCGCAATTGGTATTAAATCTTGTTATCGAGATAACCAATACCAACACAACCGTTATTAATATTTCGTATAATTCCAATTTGCCATTAAAGGGGCAGGATATTGTTAAGCGCATTATTTATGAATACACAAAAAGAAATCTTACAGAAAAGAACCGAATATCTGACAGTTCACTTGCTTTTATAAATTCCCGTGTTAATATAGTAAATCAGGAATTGAATGAAATTGAGTTGCAGTTGCAAAATTTTAAACAAAATAACCAGATTGCTGATCTTTCTGAACAAGCGAAGGTTTTAATTGACAATTCAAGTGACTATAATCAAAAGCTTAATGCTATAGAAGTACAATTGAATATTGCCAATGCAACTTTAAAATACATTGAAGACGATCAAACCAATAAAAGACCTGTGCCTTCCGTATTAAGCACCGATCCGATTTATGTAGCACTTGTTAGTAAGTACAATGAATTAGTGGCGCAGCGCGACAGGGCTAGTTTAACTATAGCTGAAAATAATCCTATCATTAAAAATATTGATATTCAAATAGCAAATACACGAGCTGATCTTATAAAAAATATTAAAAGCCAGATACAGGGCTTCCGAACTAGCGAAGATCAACTTAAAGCAGAAAATGGATTAATTACAACCATGGTTAGAAATGTGCCAGTACAGGAAAGACAATTTGTATCATTAACACGGGAGCAAAATGTAAAACAAGCGCTTTATTTATACCTGCTTCAAAAAAAGGAGGAAACATCTATTACAGAAGCATCTAATATACCCAGTGCTAATACTATACAAACACCAAAATCTGATTATCAGCCTTATTTTCCTAAAATGCCGCTTATTCTTGGTGCAAGTTTTATTTTAGGTTTACTAGTTCCTGCAGGCATTATGACCTTAAAAGATATTTTGCATAACCGTATTGAATCACGGGATGATATCACTGATTTAACAGACACATCTATACTTGCAGAAATTGGCCACAACAGAGGAGACAGCCTGCTTTCACTTAAGGAAGAAGGGCGTTCAATTTTAGCCGAGCAGTTTAGAGTGCTGAGAACAAATATGGATTTCATAACAGGCGAAACTAAGTGTCCTAAAATTTTACTTACTTCATCTTTAAGCGGCGAGGGTAAATCTTTTATTGCTGTAAACCTTAGCCAGCTATATGCTTATTCTGGTAAAAGAGTTTTAATTATGGAACTTGATTTACGAAAGCCGCATATATCTAATATGCTCGGCATAAAAAATGAAAAGGGATTTTCTAATTATATGGTTGTGGATAATACGGCAAGAGTAAATGATTACATTAAGCCTGTTAAAACAATGGAAAATGTATATATTATGACCTCAGGACCTGTGCCTCCAAACCCAGCAGAATTGCTAATGCGGCCAAAAATAACCGAGATGTTCGATTATCTCAGTACTCAGTTTGATGTAATAATAATTGATACTGCACCTATTGGAATTGTAATTGATGCACAAATTCTCGCGAAGCATACTACAGTAAATCTTTTTATTATTAGGGAACGTTATACATATAAAAACAGCTTGCATCTTGTAAATGGCCTTACAGAAGAAAAAAGATTTGCTAATGTATATCTTGTGATAAATGATGTAAAAAGAGGAGCATCTTATAAATACGGATATGGCTATGGTTATGGCTACGGTTACGGTTATGGCCATGGAAGCACTAACGGGGCTGGATATTATGACGTGAAAAAGAAAAAACGCTTAAAAAATCTTTTTAGAAAAAAAACAGTCAATTAAAATTTCTTGTGAGATAAAATGAATATATAATAATTGCAAAAAATTATCTTTTATGGCAAACTTTATACATTATAATTAAACACCGTTCTGCTATTAATTATATATTTATTAATTCTTGAATTATGTATTTATTGATTCTTGGTTCTCCCAGATCGGGCACTACTTTACTGGCATCAATGATTGGCACACATACAGAAGTGGCTATGTTAATAGAGGATAGATATTTTGCTATAAAAAAATTAACAAGCAAAAAGATTTTAGGTAATAAATTGTGTTTACCAAATCAAATAGACTTAAATAAACGCGCCACCAGTCTTTCCTTGTTATTAAAAAACAGATTTGGTATAAAAAGTTATCCTACATCAAAATATAATATTGAAGATTACTTAAATCTCAAAGACTTAAAAATAATAAATATTGTAAGAGATTATAATGATGTAATCTATTCAAATATAAAAAGAGGAGAAGGAGGAAAGAGAAGAAAAATTGAAGAGGGCAAAGCAGTGCAATGGTGGAGCAGGGCTGTGGAAATAATGTATGAATTAACTCAAAAACATTCTGAAAAAGCAATTACGGTTTCTTATGAAGATTTAGTGAGAGAGCCCGAAAAAATCCTTAGAAAAATTTCTGATTATTTAGATATAGAATTTCAGCAAAAAATGCTGGAAGGATATAAGTTTACTGCGCTTTACCCGGGTGAAACAGGCATTGATAAAACCCGCGCTTTTAAAGCAACTGCAATGAAAAATAAATATCCTCCATTAAGCCCAAAAGTGGCAGAAGCGTATCAAAATTTAATTAAACTTAAGATAAACCCTTAATCCATTGTCTGAACTAAAAACGATAGTCAAACAATCTTCCAATATGACTATCTTTTGGATATTAGCAACATTTATTGGTTTTTTTAGCAATATCATATATACCCGGTATTTACCAAAAGATGTATTTGGCGATTTCACGTTAATGCGCACCATTATTAATTTGTTTGCTATCTATGCAATGTTTGGATTAAACCATGGATTTCTTCGCCAGGGTTCTTTGGCTTTGGGAAGAGAACAGCCCGAGGTTTACAAAGAAATACAAAACTATACTATTACTTTTAGTTTAATAATTTCATTGGTAGTTTGTGCAATTGTTTTTTTCTGTGCCGGCCCTATTTCAACTTATATTTTTAAAAAGCCTTCAATAACCAATCTAGTACGCTTTTGCAGTTTTGTAATACCCATACAGCTTATAGGCAACATGACGCTCGTATTATTTAAAGTAAATAAAAAAGCTGACACGGGGCAGTTTTTATATACAATCTTATACTTTGTATTGCAACTTTTGTTTTTTTATCTGCTTACATTTTTTTTAAAGGATGAACCATTAATTATAATAAGTTTTATTGTTGCAAACTTTATTTATTTAATTATACTGTTATATTATCAAAAGAAATTCAACGTAAAATATTCACTCAAGCTTGAAAAAAAAGAGAAAAAGGCGTTATACAATATTTCTGTTCCCATGTTTTTCGCCGCAACCTTTAGTCAATCCCAGAGATGGGGAGACACTTTATTTTTAGGCATATTAGGCACAAACGCCCAAGTTGGAGTTTATTACATAGCGCTTCGTATAAGTTCTTTTATTTCAATTCCACAAAACGCCTTTACTCAAATTTTTCTTCCGATTGCCGGTCGCCTGATGGGAAAAGGAAAGCATAGCGAATTAAATGATCTGTATAAAACAATTACACGCTTAATCTTTATTAGTGGCAGCCTGATTTTTGGGGTAATATATTTTATGCAAAGTTATTTGCTAAGCATGTTCGGCCATTTCTATCAAAATGCTTCTGTAGTACTAATTTATTTACTTATTAGTGAAACGGTAGACTTTGGAGTAGGACCAGCAAAGGAGTTAATAACTATGTCTGGCGGTGGTAAAATTAATTTAGTTAATTCTATTATTACGCTTGCTATTAATATTTTAGGTTCTTATCTGTTAATACCGCAATATGGTATTATTGGTGCAGCCATAGCTAATGCATTAACTAATATTTCAATGAACCTTATAGCTGTTATAGAATTGATAATAATTTATAAGTTATCTCCGTTCAATATAAAATATTTTGTAATCATTGCAATATTTATAATTTGTTTAATTGGTACCAGTTTCCTGCCTGTTATTAATATATCTAAAGCAATATTTTTTGGAGTTGTACTTACCTCCATCTACATTTTTGGCGTATTAAATAAAGAAGAAAAAGATTTATTTATAAATATGATTAAACGACGGGGCAAAAAATTAAAGAATAAAACTGAAGCAAACAATTAATGCATTATTTAATAAATTAAGAGCACTGCATGAAAAGTAATGAAGCAAGTTTGTTGGTAATTGTTTCCTTTATTCTGGCAATTTTTATGGTTTATTTTGAAGTGGTGCAACTTCAAAACTCAAGTTTTTCCGATCCGATTATCAAGAAAGATTTACTTATTATCTTTTTTATTTTAATACTGCTTATATATTCGGCATTAATTAAATCTTTTTCAAAGGCTTTTGTTTTAATGTACCCCGTTTTATTTGAATTAAACAGAACATTGATATCATTGGCACAACTGCTAAAATTACCGCCGATTTTAAAAACGCTGAACATTTACATTGTAGACGTTATTGCTATTATTTTATTTTTTATATTATTTGATTTAAAAAAGGTTGCCGCAGTATTTAGATTTAAACCTGTATATTATTACAATATATTTATAGTTATAGGTATTTTGTCTGTGTTTTGGGCAATGAATCCAAATGCAGCAATAGCCTATATTCCTACTATTATTTTAATACCTGTATGTTACTATGTATTTTTGATGCTCTTTCAATACAATGAAAAAAATATTTTCTATTTAAGTATAGGGTTATTTTTTTCAGCGATGTTATCTATAATATTTGTTTGGCCCTCTTACTTCGGAATACAATGGTTTAATTTTCTTCTGTCAAGAGATAGCGATGTAACCGGCAGCACTGCAAATTCTGTAAGAGCAGGCGGTATTTTAGCTCGCGCTATAATGGCTTTATTACTTGCATCGCTTATTCCATACTTATATAATTTTGGCATTCACTATTTTAAAAGATACAGAAGATACGTGCATATGATTGGAATGCTGCTAATTTTAACGCTCGTGCTTACACTTAACCGCATGCATTTTTTTGCCACCTGTTTGGGCATTTGTTTAATATTGTTTTCTGCTATTAAGCAGCACGTGGTAAAAGCTTATATTGGTGTTATAACAGTAGGGGCTGTTTTATTTCTTGGCGTTGTAGTATATGTTGTTTCATTAAACGGTAATGATGTTGAAAACACCATTGACAGAGATACCTGGGAGGGTCGTATGCAGCAATACAATGCTGCTTTTCAAAATTTTGAATATTCTGCTGGTTTAGGAATAGGTATGAATAACTTTTTAGTATCGCCGATTTCTGTAGCGCTTTTAGGATCTGCTTTAGGTGTGGATAATGGTGCATTTGAATCTGGCAACACTGTTCATGATGATTACCTGCGTGTGCTTGCAGAATACGGAGTTGCAGGATTAATCTTTTACGTATTATTTTTTATTTCAACAATTAAGCAACGAGTCAATAATCCTAAAATTAAGCCTTTAGTGTACGGAGCCAAAATCAATATAATTGTTGTTGGTATTGTTGGATTAAGTTCACCCGCTCTGAATCATGATCTGGCTTTAATTATAATTGGCATGTACCTGGCAATTATAAAATATTATCAGGATAATAATTCTGCTGAAAAATTTCTTGAAATAACCGAAAAATATTGTTAACCATGAAGATAAAGTACTTGATTATTTTTTTATGTTTATCTGCCAAAATATTCAGCCAAACCCAAATGAGTTTTGGCTTGAATTCAAAATACTATGATTCATCTCTCACAGCATTGATAAATTCTGGGAAAAATTTTAGTGGCTTTGCAAAAAATTATTATATAAGGTTTTTAAGATATCCTGGAGGGCTTGAATCAAGAACTTATTTTTGGGATAAGCCTTCACTAACTCCACAGGCACGATTACTTTATGCAAATGTTCTTAGAGTAAAATCGCCCGATAAATTGAATAAAGCAAAGCATAATGAACAGCTATCTGAAAATGGTTCTGCTGTTGTAAGCGTTGCTCAATATGGAAACTTTTTAAATTTTTGCAAAAAGAATGATGTTACTCCCATTATCGTTTTAAATACATGGTATTATCATGATGAAAATAAAGTTTACGCAATTTGTTCAGATGACAAGTTAGACGATCCTAAGTGGGATCAAATTCTTGATAATATTAAAAAACAAATTGAATACACACACACGGTATATAATGCAACAGTTTATTGGGAAATCGGTAATGAAGATAATCATATTTATTCTGCTGAAATATATTCACAAATTGTAAATAGGTATGCTTCCGTTATAAAAGCAAGCTTTCCAAACGATAAAGTTTTAATTAATTTTTCAAACCCAACAGGTAAAAAAATTGAGGCTAACTGGAATGAAAATGTGATAAACGCTCTTGCATCTTCTAAAGCAATTAAATATATTGATTTTATAGCACCACATTATTACAGAGGTTTTAAAACCGATGAAAATTATAAAAGCATGGTTAACTCCGATGATATTGCAGCAAGATTTAAAAAGCTTAATATTTTTGAAGAAACTCAACGCTTTGATCAAACTTTGCACGAGTATCCAAATATCCATATCTTTTTTACAGAATTTGGATTATTTCCAAAGGTTACAAATCCCAATTATAATTCTCAGTTAGAAGGCTTACTTATGCTTTATTACCTTATGGAATTTAATGCAAGCAAAAGGGTTGATGGAATTATAAGGCACGGTTTTACGCAAACGTCTTCCGGATTTTATTTTGATAATAATACATTCAAACAATTGAAATATAATTTTAATCCTGAAGATGATAAAACTTATAACATATTTAAGTACATACCTCCCAAAGCAAAAGTTGTAAAAATATTTTTTGATAATAATCCCATCAAGGCTACCAAGTTTGTAGAAACAAATTCTTATTCTTATACAGTAAGCACCTTTTCTAACAGTAGTGCTTGTATTATTAACCTGATAAACTTTGGAGGAACACCGGTAAATTTCGATATAAAGGACATTCTTAATAATATGGCAGGTGAAAAGCTAACACTTACAACATATAGATTTGCTGATTTGAATAATAAACAATGGAGTAATAATAAAACTTCTTTAGAGTTTACTTCAACAGTACAATTACCTTCTTATTCTTATTCCGTAATTAATACAGCAAAATAGTTTATTGGTATAGGCGATTAAGTACAAGGGTTAAAAAATTTAAAGGAAATAAAGATTCAAAAAAAGTAGCAAAAGCTGCATCTGAACAGCAGAAGTATAATTTATAAAATATGGAAGGAGATATACTTTTCGTTTCTCAAAAGCAGAAAAGAGGCGGAGCAATATACGAAGACCAGGTAAAGAAGATTTTAGAAAAAGAATCCAATCTGGATGTTTTAGAACTTAATTTTCAAAAAAACAAGGTTCTATTTTTTAATAAGTTTAAATATTTTTATCAAATAAAATCTCATCACCCTGGCAAGCGATACAAAACACTAATTACAAATAAAGCAGGTGTTTATGCCGGAATTTTAAGCAGGAAATGTGATAAGAAAATTCTGATACTGCATCATTATTATGGTGATGAAAATATTTATCCCTTCGTAAATATTTTTTTAAAAAATAGGTTGTTGTCTAACCTTAATAAATTTAATTCTGTAATAGTTGTGTCGGAATACTGGAAGAAATATTTTAGCAATTATATAAGCGAAAAGAAAATTGAAATAATTTATAATTCGTTTGATGTTGATAAAATAAACAGTATTAAGAAAGACTTAAACGTGCAATCTTTTAAAAGAAAATACAAAATTCCCGATAAAAAAATTATAGTATATGCAGGAAATGCTTTAAAAATAAAAGGCTATGAAGAGGTGATTAACCAATTAAAAAATGATGATGAATATTTTGTTATAACCTCAGGTAATAAGGATAAAAATGCCGTCATTCAGCATTTGCATTTGATACTTGATTATACAGAATACATTCAATTATTATGCAGTGCAGATATAACAATTATTTTATCAAAGTTCCAGGAAGGCTGGAACAGAATTGCGCATGAATCGTTGATCTGCGGCAAACCTGTAATTGGAACCAGTGTAGCAGGCATGGGAGAATTATTACAAAAAGCCAATCAAACTATTTGGAAGGACGGCGATAATTTGCAGGAATTAATTAAAAGTTCAATTGATAATAATAAGAAAACTAATCATGGTGAAAAATATGCATCACAATATAATCTTGAATATCTTAAAAAGAGGTGGGTGTCAGTTTTAACTTAGTAAATAGCTATCTGCTTAAATTCTTAATAATTAAACATTGAAACAAGTAAGGGTACTGTATATAATGGGGGTTGGAAGAAGTGGCAGCACAATATTAGGTGTTGTATTGGGCAATCTTAAAAAATATTTTTTTGGCGGCGAAATGCATTTGTGGATTGAAAGCAGAGGAGTTCCCACAGAAAGAGATTATGCCATTGAATACTGGAAAAAAATTGCCGATAATATACCTGAGCGTGAAGATTATTTTAATACGGATTTTGATAAGCAGTTAGAATTTCATACTGCATTGCCTGCAATATTTGGTTCCGGAAAAATGCCGGTAATAAAAAAATTTCATACAATGTCACAGGAGCTTTTTACATCTGTACAGAAAGTATCAGGGTGCGATGTTGTAGTGGATTCATCTCATTATCCACTTAGGGCTTATTGGCTAAATAAAAACCCTGCACTTGATATGCACTATATTTATTTATATAGAAATCCTGTTGATGCTATTAATGCGCTAATGAAAAAAGATGTTGAGCAAACACCTAAAAGTTTTTTTGGTGCTAATTTATATTTGTTTTGGGTATCGTTATTATCAAACATAGTTTATGCTGGTCTTCCAAAATCTAAAAAAATGAAGCTGAGGTATGAAGATCTTATTAAAAATCCTGGTGGTGTTATAAATAATGTACAAGCAAAATTGCATACGAACCAGGAAACAATAGATTTTAATAATTTAAGTACAGGATTTATTTTTAGAGCAAACCGAATACGTCTTTATAAAACAATTAAGCTGGAAACACAGCTAAAAAAATCTCAAATGAACCCTTTTTTGAAAGTCATTGTGTACCTGCTGCATTTCCCATTTATACTTTTAAATCCAAGAAAATATTAATTCATTTCAATACTCATAATTATTAATGGTAATATCTGATAAATATAGGTATGTATTCGTAGAGCTGCCTTTAACAGGGTCAACAGCAATTAGCAACGAATTATGCGAAATGTATGATGGAAAAAAAATTTTACGCAAACATTCAAAGTACCAGGAGTTTCTACAAGTTGCATCAGAAGAACAAAAAAAATATTTCGTTTTTTCAGGCATCAGAAATCCTATGGATTTGGTAGTAAGTGAATTTCTGAAAAAAAAGAATAATCATAAACAGCGTTATACAACACCTTCCGAATGGCGCAGAAATGGTGGTACTTTATCTGATAAAGAATTACAGCTTTACAAGGAAATAGTAGAAAAAAGTATGAGTTTTCAAGACTACTTTAAAAAATATTTTACACTGCCATACGATAATTGGAGCAGTGTGGCGCATAAAAATTTTGATTTCATTATCCGGTTTGAAAACTTAACAAGCGATTTTAATAATGTTCTTAAAAAACTTAAAATTGAGCCGGTAAGGCAACTTCCACAGATAAATAAAACCTCAGCAAAGGAAGATTATATTAAATATTATACGTCTGAAATCAGAAAAAAAGCAGTTTTTGTTTTTCAACCTTTTATGAAAAAATGGAATTATAGTTTTCCCGTGGACTGGAACGTAAAAAGAAGTAACATTAATTCATTTGCGCTGTATAAACTGCTTGGAGTTGCAAAAAAAGTGTATTGGAAAAATACAAAAAGTAAATCAGCACCTGCCGTTGCAGAAGAAAATAAATAAGAGAATGAAATATGAAAGCATTATAATTCTTGGCTTTAAACGATCGGGTACTTCTTTGTTACGAGTGTTGCTTAACTCACATCCGGCAATAGCAATTGGCCCTGAGATAAAATTTATGCAGGATGCAGTAAAAAAATACCCCGCTACATTAGAAGAATTTAAAAAAATTTCGGAACGAGAAACACCGGATTTTGAATACACTGATGAAACTCTTTCTGAGATATACAATTCAAGTAAAACTGCCGATGAATTATTTCGCAAATGGTGTATAAAATATAAAGAAAGAACAGGAAAAAAAATATGGGGCGATAAAACACCTCAAAACTTTAAATATCTGAAGTTATTAAGTAATAAATTTCCTGATGCTTTATACGTGCACATTGTACGCCATCCTTACGATGTAATGATTTCATCTAAGAAACGGCAACAGTATCATGGTTTGCATACAATTATGGGATGGTTTGTATCAAACTGGAAAGTAAAGTTTGTAAAAAATAAAAATTACATGTTCTTAAAGTATGAAGATTTTGTAAATGATCCTAAACTGTATATTGATAAAATATTAGATAGGTTAGGTGTTGAAAAAATTGATGTGCTTTCAATATACCAGGAACTCCATCATGGAAAAATTGCAAAAGGAGATTCGTGGAATAAACCAATTGAAGCTAAAGCACGCGATGAAAAAGTTTTATCAGCAAAAGATAAATTTCTTATAAACTTAATCTGCTTTCCGTATTTAAAGAAATATGGATATTTGTAGTTTTTGTTTTTGATAATCACATTAAATAATCATTAAAGCAAATGCGGGTAAGAGTTAATAACCTGGATTAGAAAAATTTAAACGTTTAAAAAATATGCCTGATTTTATTTTTATCGGATCTTTTAAATGCGCATCTTCTTCTTTTCATTATTACTTAAGCCAGCATCCTGAAGTTTTTACTTCTACAAAAAAAGAAACTGGATTCTTTAGTCTGCATTATAGTAAAGGAATGGATTTTTATGCGCAATTTTTTGAAGGTGCAAAAGATAATCAGATACTTGGCGAAACAACTCCAACTTATTGCTTCCTGCCTTATGTGGCAGAGAGAATACAAAAACATTATCCAAACGCAAAGCTCATTCTTTGTTTAAGGCATCCTGTAGAAAGAGCATTTTCAAGTTGGCTGATGGCTACCGGTTTAGGCAGAGAACGTTTGCCCTTTGATGAAGTAATGGAAAAAAGTAAGCGCATATTATCAGTTATGAAACAAAAACTTACTGATGAAAATGCTGAACAATTCTGGATTGATAATAATCCCAATGCCAAATTTGCTCCACTTGAAATTACTTCAATCATTGCAGGGCAATATGCTGAAATGCTTAAACTATATTACAGATATTTTAAACCGGAACAAATAAAGGTTATTTTATTTGAAGATTTATATAAAAAAACAGATGAAACACTTTCAGATATTTTTAGTTTTCTTGGTGTAGATTCTACCTTTATTGTACCTAACAAAGAATCCGTAAACTTTTACTTTGATAGAACAGCAAATGAAATTACTTATAAAATTTTTGGCTTAAAAACCGGGCGTTTAATTATAGATGCGATACCAAAATCGTTTAAACTAAAATTAAAAAAAATATGGAAGAAGCCGTCTCCTAAATTAACTATAGAACAACGTGCCAAATATTGGGAGTATTTTAAAGATGATGTAGTTGAATTAGAGAAATTAACAAACAGAGATTTATCACATTGGAATCCCAGCAAATAATAGAATGTAGTTAACTGATTTTTTGTGAAATTATAATAAGAGAACAGATTTTATGTAAAAAATTTTTCCGAATCAGCAATAAAAAATGCGAGTAAGCAACATAGCAAAGAAGGCAGAAAGTTGACTTATAATTTTTTTAAATAAAATATTGCAAAACTTAGCAATAATAAACTTTATCTATCGTATCGAAATATCGAATAGTTAATAATTAAGCTTATAAATTTTTTTCTAATGCTGTCATTTTTTCTTTAAAGGCTGCAAGCTGATTATTATTTTCTGTACTAAGTTTTTCTTTTAGTTCCTTAAGTTTTCTTTTTAATTCAGTTTTATTGTTTAGTGCAATACGAACACCATTTGCTATAGAAGGACCATCACTGTTTACAAAAACCGGAGCATCTTTATACAATCTGCGGGTTGTAGCTATATCAGAAATCACGAGCGGAATATTTAGAGCAATCGCTTCTGATGCACCACTTGGTTGTGTGCCTTCCCTCGTAGTTAATACAATGGCTGCTGCTGCGTTGGCATAAAATGCATTAAAATCTTCCTCATTTAAAAAACCTGTTAAGTGAAGGTTTAAAGGAACATTTTTTTGCTGTTCTTTTGGCATCCGTTCGGCAAACCAGGTACAGGCAAATAAAACATCTGGTAATAATTTCATTGCGTTAAATAATTCCTCCATAGGCTCATCGCTTGCAAAGCTGCCGGGAATAATAACGTATTGTTGCTTCTTAATTTCAATATTAGCAATATTCTCTATTGTATCATTTACTTTTATTTCCGGTATCGGATCCCGAAGCAAAAAAACAGGTAAGTTCCAGTTTTTAACCTTTTCCAAAATATCTTCATTATGTACAAAGACCGTGTTTGCCTTGTATAATAATTTTTTTGCAAATGGTAGTTTTATCCAAACCGAATCATAAAACGTTGTATTATGGCAATCTGCTATAAAAATCGCTTTTTTTAGTTTGCAATACAATACAATAGGATATAAAGGAAGCGTAGGTGCAACCTGTACAAATATTATTTTTGCTTTGGTGCTAAATAATATTTTAAATGTTTCAGTCAATTTAAAAATATAAGAAACGGGTTTGTAATATTTTGATTTTTCTTCCCATTTATAATGTATATAATACATATCCAAATCAAAATATTTAGCTAAGGATTCTGCCCTTCTCTGATAAGCAACCCATGCAATACTTATACGTATATTTTTATACTCCATTAAATTATTTTAAAAATGTTTTGTGTATACTATTTTATGAAATTAAAATTAATGATTGAATAAGGTTGCAGTTATTAGTGCAGATATTTGTTGTAAAATATGGTTCATTAGTGTATTTTACTTTTTTAAATTAGGTCTCAAGCCTATATTGCAATGATAAGAAATATCTGTAGCAACTGAAAAGCACTTTATTTAACCCTTTTAAAAATAAGTTATAAAATTTTTCTGCAAATATGGTGATAGATCGCAAAAATAAATTTGTTTTTATTGAATTGCCATTAACAGCAACGTCTGCTATATCAAAAGAAATAAGAGACATGTATGGCTGTGAATCTTTTTTAAACAAACATGCCACATATCGTAATTTTTTAAAAAAGGCTTCACCTGAAGAACGAAAATATGCAACTATTGGCAGCATGCGCAATCCGTTAGACCAAACGGTTAGCATGTATTTTAAATATAAAAATGATAAAGAACTTGGTGAGCGGTTTTCTACAGGCAAGAATAAATTTAGCAGACGTAATGGTACAATTTTAAGACGCTTACTATCCTTCAACAGGCATAAATCAAGAGCAAACTATGTGATCCGCAATAATGCAACATTTGAACAGTTTTTTCTTAAATTTTTTAAATTCCCATTTAGCAACTGGAGCATATTAGATCACAAACGGTTTGATTATATTATTCACTTTGAAAATCTTGTAACAGATTACAGAAATGTATTTACATCAGCTGGACTTTCTTTACAAAGAGATTTGCCACTGTCTAACAAAACACCGGGACGAAGTAAAGATTTCTGGAGCTATTACGCAACAGACAAAATAAAGAGAAGAGCCAAATTTGTATTCGGTCCTTTTATGCGTTACTGGGGCTATCAATTTCCTGAGTCATGGAATAATATTAAAGAACCATGGTATGGTCAAGTATTATATAACATCACAAATATTCCCAGTAAAATTTACTGGCGTTACCTTATGTAGTATGTTGAAAAAAGTAATGGCATAAATTATAACTGCATCATCATAGCTACAACTGCAATTTGTATAAATTACGATATGTCTGACTGTGAATCTTTTTTTAAATAAACATGCTTTTCTGCAATTTTGAAAAAAGCCTTACTGAAAAAGATGTAGGCTATTGGCAGCATGTACATTCCTTTAAACAAAATGGTTCGTATATATTTTAATATAAAAATGATAAAGACCCTGGGGAACAGTTTACAATAAACTTGAAAATTTTGAACAGTTTAAAAAAATACAACGCGGCAACATATGATTTCCCAGTATTCTATTATTAATATACCAGAAATTGTGATCATTATAAACACTAAAAGTGATTCATTGAAGGAGCCTATTTACAATACCAATATTAATCATAAAGAGCAGTCATTTTTATTTAAAGATAAGCCGCTGGTAGCGCTATTATTTTTATCTAACCTAAAATATGGATACAAAGCATAAATATGAAAGAACTGCATTTAAAACCATCTAATGTTTTTATAGTAGGTGTTGGTAGGTCTGGTACTAAATTTTTGCAAAGCATATTATGCGGGCACCCTGAATTGAATATATCAACCGAAACACAATTTTTAAGTTCTGCATTACATAATGGGTTTATAAAAACAGCTAATAAAATCGGCGATTTAAAAAACGATAAAAACCTGATAACACTGGTAGATAAAATGTTTGATAACCAGATCTTCGGCGCATTCTGGAAAAGGAAAATCCTCAAAAACAAGGAAGAAATACTTCAAAAATTTAAAGATTCTGACAGAGAATTTAAAACGCTTTTCAGAATAATTATTGAAGAAGATATGCGTCAAAACAATAAAACAATTGCTGGTGAAAAAACGCCATCCCATTTATATCATGTAGATACTTTACTTAAATGGTTCCCCCAAGCTAAAATTATACAGATAATACGAGATCCAAAAAAAGTGCTTGCATCCGAAATGCATAAAGGTCTTAAGCCGGATCATCCTTTAAAAAAAGGAAGCAGGTTGTATAACCTGAGTTTATTAGTTTACGTACTTATTAACTGGAATAATTCAATAAAACTGGATAAGAAATATAAAAAGAAATATCCGGAAAATTATACTTCTGTCAGGTATGAGGATTTATTACAAGATCATGAGAACACAATAAGGGAAATTTGTAACTTTTTAAACATTGAATTTAATGCTAATATGCTTAACCCGCCTGTAAGGGGTTCAAGCTTCTCTAAAGTAAAAAATGAGAATAAACAAGAAAAAAAATTGCAACTTCCAAAGTTTTATATATCAACAATCAATTTATCACTTGGTAAAAAGTTAAAACAATATAATTATCAAACATGATTTAATGCTTATGAACATTAGCAATTTTAATTTAAGATACGTCAATTGCGAAGTCTCGAGTACTTGGCAAAGAATGGCAATCACATTAACAATTTAAAGTACAGCATTCAGCCAGCAGAATAAAGGCTACACAAATTTTAAGGAAATCGTATGATGTAGAACTTGAAAATATTTTAAATGTAGATTTGCGGCATTGGAACCTTGCAAACGTTAATAATAAAAAATTAGAAAAATCAAACAGTAATCAAAACCAGTAATTAAACGTATATATATAATAATGCTAATGAGGAAAACAATTAGTTAAATCAATCTCATTGTAAAAAAAACTATGGAAATTTTGCGCGAAGTATTTGTAGTTAATAGAATTTTTAATGATTCAAAACTGCCTTCAATTAATTTAAATGGATATAAAATTTTTTCAGGCAATTTGACGCAAATATCTTTTTCCGAAAAAACAATTATAAATACTATAAATCAAAACGCTTATTGCGTTGCTGAAATAGAAGATAATCTTTTTAAAGAATCTTTACAAAGTTCGGATATTTTATTGCCCGATGGGATAGGCGTTGTGATAGCTGTGCGATTTTTATTCGGAATTAAAATAAAAAAGATTGCCGGTTATAATTTACACGAATATCTGCTAAAGCAATTAAATCAAAAAGGTGGTTCATGTTTTTACTTAGGCTCATCAGAATCTAATTTACAAAAGATCAATAATAGATTGCAACGTGAATTCCCTAATATAAGAGTTGGTTCTTTTTCACCACCGTATAAAGCTGTTTTCTCTGAGGAAGATAACAGGCAAATGTTAAGCATAATAAATGCTTTTAAACCTGATGTTTTATTTATTGGAATGACTGCTCCAAAGCAAGAAAATTGGGTGCATACTCACAAACAAAAAATTGATGCAAACCTTATTTGTTCTATTGGCGCTGCATTTGATTTTTTTGCCGGAACTATTAAACGACCTTCAAAGACATGGAGAAAATTGGGATTGGAATGGTTTATAAGATTAATTAGAGAGCCAAAACGTATGAAAAGGCGTTATTTATATTATGGGCCTATTTTTATATTTATATTAATTAAATTAAAATTAAAAATGCTTTTTAATAGATAGACTCAGAGTCTTATTCAAAAATTTTGGTTTAAAGAATTTTATTTACGTTAATTAAAAAATAAATTGTTATGCAAAGAAAAGCACTAGTATGTGGCGCCGGAGGCTTTATTGGCGGTCACCTTATTAATCGTTTAAAAGATGAAGGCTTTTGGGTAAGAGGAGTAGATCTTAAAGAAAATGAATATGGAAACGGTAATGCAGATGAATTTATAACAGGAGATTTGCGCAATCCCGAGCTGGTAGCAGAAGTGATTACTGATGATATAGATGAAATATATCAGTTAGCCGCTGATATGGGTGGTGCAGGGTTTGTTTTTACCGGCGAAAATGATGCAGCTATTATGCACAACAGTGCATTAATTAATCTGAATGTTTTGGAGGAAGCGAAACAAAAAAAAGTAAAAAAAATATTTTATTCTTCTTCTGCATGCATGTATCCGGAATATAATCAGCTTGATCCTGATAATCCTAAATGTGCAGAAGATTCAGCCTATCCTGCAGCACCAGACAGCGAATATGGATGGGAAAAGTTATTTAGCGAAAGGCTGTATCTTACATATAACCGTAATCATGATATTGAAGTGCGGATTGCTCGCTTTCATAATATTTTTGGTCCGCAAGGTACATGGGAGGGAGGACGTGAAAAGGCGCCTGCAGCAGTTTGCAGAAAAGTAGCTATGGCGCCGCAAAACGGTGAAATAGAAATTTGGGGAGATGGTAAACAAACACGTTCTTTTCTTATTGTTCATGAATGTGTAGATGGTATAAGAAGGTTAATGGAAAGTGATTTTAGAGGTCCTGTAAATATTGGTTCTGAAGAAATGATTTCTATAAATGATTTTGCAAAGATGGTAATAGGTATTTCAGGTAAATCAATATCAATAAAAAACATTAAAGGTCCCACTGGGGTAAGAGGCAGAAATTCTGATAATGCACTTATAAAAGAAAAATTAAATTGGGCGCCAACCCAGCCATTAAAAAAGGGTGTGCAAGAAACATATGATTGGATCGTTTCTCAAATAGAAAAAAAACAAAAGCTTGAGTCAAAAAGTTTATCAGCTGCTTAGCAATATAACACCTGTGGTTACTACGCACGGTGAAGGCGAAAAATCTATTTTTATAACGAAACAGGATGTTCAAACTAAAGTTACCCAATTTGCTTATGGTAAACTTTTGCCCGGCGAAAAATGTGCCGGGCATTTTCATCCTACCATGGAAGAATTCTTTTATTTTATAAATGGTGAAGGAGAATATACAATAGATGATGCGGTTTATAAGATTAAAGCCGATACTTTTTTCCGCATTCCTGTTAATACACTTCACGCTTTAAAAGCTACCGGAACACAGCCTTTAACTTTTGTATATTTTGGCGTTGCAATCTGAATTGTGAGCGCATAATTTTTTCAATAAATTTCAATGTTTGTTAATAAAGCGTTTTTGTAACTCAATATTCTTTGTGCTTTATTGTAATAGTAATATAGCTTGCCTTTAGTAAAACAATCAATTCATAAGATGTGCAGCATGTTAAGTAACTGCACTACTATACAAATATTATTTTTAAACATTCCAGATAATATATTTGCTTAAACAAAATCGAGCATTATTTAATCAGCGTTTCAGGAATCTGTTTTTTATTTGCACTTAATGCTTTGCTTTAATCTTTATATTAAGCTTATACTTATTTTTATAAAGATGTAGATGCCGATTGAAAATGTAAAAGCCCCCATGAAAAAAAACATCTTGCTTATTAGCGGTAATTATTTTCCCGAGCCAACAGGTATAGGAAAATATAATAATGAAATGATGATTTGGCTGGCTGATTATGGTTTCAATTGCACTGTAATATCTACGTATCCTTATTATCCCTATTGGCAGGTTCAACCACCTTATACAAAAAAAAGAAAATGGTTTAGTAAAGAAATATTTACAACACCAGCTGGCAATAAAATAACAATATATCGCTGCCCGCATTATGTGCCATTAAATCCGAAAGGCAAAAACAGGATATTTCTTGACTTATCTTTTTTTTCTTCTGTAAGCTTAAAACTTATACAGCTTACTGGAAAAAAATTCGATTATATAATTAATGTTACGCCTCCTTTATCACTTGGTTTATTAGCTGCATTGTACAAAAAAGTTTGCCAGGCTAAATTTTTATATCATATACAGGATATGCAGGTAGATGTTGCAAATGATTTAAAAATGATAAGTTCAATGCGGTTTCTTAGCCTGCTTTTTAAAATTGAAAAATATATACTTAAGGAAGCTGATAAAATTTCTACCATTTCTCCTGATATGGTTGAAAGAATAAAATTCAAAAGCGGCAAGCCGGCTTATCTATTTCCAAATTGGGTAAATACTAAACTATTTTTTCCTCTGCTTAATAAAAAAAGTTTGAAAGTTGCCTTTGGCTTTAAACCTGATATACCCATCGTTTTATACTCAGGCTCTATCGGCGAAAAGCAGGGGCTTGATGCCGTACTTGAAATAGCAGATAATTTTCAGCAAACAAATATTGAAGTTCAATTTATCATTTGCGGCTCCGGTCCTTACAAAAATATATTAGAAAAACTTGCGTTGGAGAAGCAGTTAACCAATCTTAGCTTTTTGCCATTACAGCCTGCAGAAAAACTGAACGATTTTCTGAACATGGCAGACGTGCATTTGGTTATGCAAAAAGCTAATGTAGCACATCATGTAATGCCTTCTAAACTAACAACAATTTTATCTGTTGGTGGTCTTGCAATAATTACTGCCAATGTTGGTTCAGGTTTGTACAAGATGGTAACAGATAGTAATATTGGCCTTATTTCTCCTGCTGAAAATGTCGCTGCACTGTCAGAATTAATTGAACTCGTTTTGAAAAAAGATTATACAAATATTTGTATCAATGCCCGAAAATATGCAGAGGAATTTTTAGCGATTGATAAAATTATGACGCGTTATACAGAAGAAGTAATTAATCCAACATAGTAAGTTTCATCAACAAAAAAGCCTGAATCTTATACATATTTCTATCGGGTTAAATTTGCTATATTATTTTTACAGTATGAAGAAAGCATTGATTACTGGTATTACCGGCCAGGATGGCGCATATCTTACAGAGCTTTTGTTGGCGAAGAATTATGAAGTACATGGTATAAAAAGAAGAAGCTCGTTATTTAATACTGAAAGAATAGATCATTTATATCAGGATCCGCATGAAAAAAATGTGCATTTAAAATTACATTATGGCGATCTTACAGACTCTCCCAACCTCATTCGGATAATCCAGGAAATACAGCCTGACGAAATTTATAATCTCGGTGCTATGAGCCATGTAAAAGTAAGTTTTGATTCTCCGGAATATACAGCTAACACAGATGGTATCGGCACCTTGCGCATTCTGGAAGCAGTTAGATTATTAAATCTTACAGGTAAAACCCGTATATATCAAGCGTCAACATCTGAGTTATATGGATTGGTGCGTGAAACTCCGCAAAAAGAAACAACACCTTTTTATCCGCGTTCACCATACAGTGTTGCCAAGTTGTATGCTTATTGGATTACAGTAAATTATCGCGAAGCTTACAACATGTTTGCATGCAATGGTATTTTGTTTAACCACGAAAGCCCTATACGCGGCGAAACTTTTGTATCAAGAAAAATTACACGCGGTATTGCAAAAATAGCATTGGGTATGCAGGACAAATTGTACATGGGAAATCTTAATGCACAACGCGATTGGGGTCATGCAAAAGATTATGTACAGGCCATGTGGTTAATGCTGCAGCACGATGTTGCTGATGATTTTGTAATTGCTACGGGCATCACAACTTCTGTACGGGAATTTATTCGCTTATCTTTTGCAGATCTTGGTATAGAAATTATTTTTAAAGGAAAGGGTGAACATGAAAAAGGATTTATTACGTCTTGCTCAAACAACGCATACCAACTTGAGGAGGGTCGCGAAGTTGTTTGCATTGATAAGCGCTACTATCGCCCATCTGAAGTAGATATTTTAATGGGTGATGCGACAAAAGCACGAGCTATACTTGGCTGGAAGCCTGTATATAATTTGCCTGCGCTTATATCGGAAATGATGCAGGCAGATTTAGAATTATTCAGCCGCGAAAAATTATTAAAAGAAGCAGGTTATACTGTGAGAAATCAATACGAATAAACACTTTGCAATTGTTATTATAAGAAATGAACAAAAACGATAAAATTTATATCGCCGGTCATGCAGGGATGGTGGGTTCCGCTATTTTACGCAAACTGAAAAACAAGGGTTTTGAAAATTTCATTTTTAAAACTTCTGCAGAACTCGATTTGAGAAATCAATCAGCCGTAAATATTTTTTTTGAAAAAGAAAAACCTGATTATGTTTTTCTTGCTGCAGCTAAAGTGGGCGGCATTGTAGCAAATAATATTTATCGTGCAGAGTTCATTTACGATAATCTTTTAATCGAAGCAAACATTATTCATGCTGCATATCAGTATGCAGTTAAAAAACTTTTGTTTTTGGGTTCTTCTTGCATCTATCCAAAACTTGCTCCACAGCCTTTGAAAGAAGAATATATTTTAAGCGGATATCTCGAAGAAACAAATCAACCTTATGCTATTGCTAAAATTGCAGGAATAGAATTATGTAACGCTTATCGCCGCGAATATAATTGCAATTTTATTTCTGTTATGCCAACGAATTTATATGGACTGAATGACAATTATCATCCTGAGAATTCGCACGTACTTGCTGCACTATTACGAAAATTTATTATAGCAGAAAAAGAGCAGCACTCTTTTATTGAAATATGGGGTACAGGAGAACCAAGGCGCGAATTTTTACATGCAGATGATTTAGCAGATGCCTGTTATTTTTTAATGCTGCATTATAATGAAGAAGGCTTAAT
>JAICKT010000071.1 GCA_025927795.1 Parafilimonas sp.
AAGATTCTTCTGTTTTTGAGTGCAACTTTTTTAAATGTACACTCGATGGCAATGGAGTTAATTTATTTTGTGATAATTTAAAAAATTTAAAGCCTATTAGTTATCTGCATGAATTGCAAAACCTGCATTTTGATCTGACAGGTGAAGAACTTAAAATAAATTTTAATAACATTAAATCAGCAAAAACAGAAATGGCATAAAAATTTACACTTTAGAAAGAGTCGGTTGTATAAGCCGGCTTTTTTATTTAAGCATAATGGTGATATGTAATTTGATCAGTTCAATCCCAAACATTCATAAAAAAAATTCTGTTTATTTTGCGTAAATGGTAGCAAGCTTATCTATTGCAGAACTGTATACTATTTTTCTTCAACATCCTTCGATTATTACAGATACTCGTAAACTAAAACAGGGAGATATTTTTTTTGCATTAAAGGGCGGCAATTTTAATGGTAACATATTTGCGTTACAGGCTTTGCAACTTGGCGCAGCTTATGCAGTAATTGACGAGCAACCAAGTGAAGATAATGCAAACTTAATTTTGGTTGATAATGTGCTTGCAACACTTCAGCAACTTGCCAAACATCATCGCGAACAATTTAATATTCCTTTTATCGGCATTACAGGCAGCAACGGAAAAACAACTACCAAAGAATTAATTAATGCAGTGCTTTCTACAGCGTTTAAAACATATACAACACAGGGAAATTTAAATAACCATATTGGTGTGCCGCTTACTTTATTAAGCATTAAAAACGATGCGCAAATAGGAGTAATAGAAATGGGCGCTAATCATCAAAAAGAAATAGAACAATATTGTAAATGGGCGCAGCCAACACATGCTGTAATTACAAATTGCGGTAAAGCGCATTTAGAAGGTTTTGGCGGTATTGAAGGTGTGCGCAAAGCCAAAGGTGAATTATATGATTTTGTACGAGCTCATAACGGCGTTGCGTTTGCATATAATGAATATGAATATTTTCATGAAATGTCGAGCGGCATTCGCGAAGTTGTTTGGTATGGCATAAATGAAGGAACTGTTTGCGGCAACGTTTTATCATCAGAACCCTTTCTTGAAATTACATTAACCAAAGGCTTTTCTTTCAATACAATAAAAACAAACCTTGTTGGCGCTTACAATTTACCAAATGTGCTTTGTGCAATAACAATTGGTAAATATTTTAAAGTGGATGATGAAAAAATTAAAACAGCGATTGAGAGCTATTTCCCTTCTAATAGTCGTTCACAATTAATTAAAGTTGGCTCAAACAAAATAATTCTTGATGCATATAATGCAAATCCTACCAGTATGAAAGCGGCAATAGAAAATTTTGCAGGCTTTCCGTCAAAAAACAAAATTTTAATATTGGGCGGTATGATGGAGCTTGGCGCAGAAAGCATTCATGAACATGCAGATTTAATTTCACTTATTAATAAATATAAGTGGAGTAATGTGTTATTGGTTGGCGGTGATTTTAAAAATGTACACCACAATTTTTTGTATGTAAAATCCTCAGACGAAGCGGCGGCATGGCTAAAACAGCAACATTTTCAACATGCATATTTTTTGATGAAAGGCTCAAGAAGCATACAACTTGAGAAAGCATTAACAGCGTTTGAAATATCTCCGGAATAATCGTATTAACTTGCATAAATATTACAGTTGAAATTATGGCTTCAGATAAACCATCTTATTTATGGAGTGTGCTTTCTAATCGCTGCCCACGTTGCCGGCGCGGCGACTTATTTAAATATAAAAATGCATACGCATTAAAAGAAGGCCGTTACATGCAAATGTATGAACATTGCCCTGTTTGCGGGCAAGCTACTGATCTTGAAGTGGGTTTTTATTATGGCACCGGTTATGTGAGTTATGGCATTACTATTCTTCTTTCTGCAATTACATTTTTTTTATGGTGGTTATTAATTGGAGTTTCGATTAATGACGACCGCATTTTTTATTGGCTTGGTTTTAATACGGTTTTTCTTATTGTATTACAACCTGTATTAATGCGACTTTCAAGAAGCGTTTGGATAAGCATGTTTGTAAAATATGATAAAGATTGGGAAACAAAAAAAGCTGAAGAACCCGAACGCATTATAAAAGAGCAAATGCATAATTGGTAGTTCCCTTATACTGCTGCTTTAAAAAAAATTCATTTGTCTGTTTACCTTATTTCAATTTATACGACTAACCCAAGTTGCCTGGTGCTTTTGAACTCGGCTATGATGAAGGTTTCATTTTTTTAAGCGGCGTATATTTATCTTTTTTAATAAATGCTTAAAGCGAAATAACATCCAAACAAAAGTGTTGTTATTCAGCATTAAAACATTAACCCTGCTGCAAACCATAAAGCTTCCGGTTAACCGGAAGCTTTTCGTTTTTATTCTAATTGAACTGTCAACCGCAACTGTACGCAAGGTCGCTGATATTAAGTTTTCTTTTTTCAGGTTGAATATCAACATACACATCATTAATCTCATTCAATAAATTATAGATCGCTTCTGCGTCTTTAAGCGTTGTAAGTCTTATACGATAATCTTTAATGTTGGGAAGACCTTTTAAATAATTTGCATAATGCCTGCGCATTTCTAACATGCCAAGCACTTCACCTTTCCATTCAATACTGCGCTGTAAATGTTTTTTTATTGCACTGATGCGTTGCTGAATAGTTGGTGCAGGTAAGTGTTCGCCTGTTTGCAAATAATATTTTATCTCGTTAAATATCCACGGGTAACCAATTGCAGCGCGGCCGATCATAATGCCATCAACACCAAAACGATTTTTATATTCTAATGCTTTTTCAGGTGAATCAATATCGCCATTACCAAAAATGGGCATGTGTATGCGCGGATTATTTTTTACTTCTGCAATCAATCGCCAGTCTGCTTCACCTTTATATAACTGGCTGCGTGTTCTGCCATGAATTGATAATGCTTTTATACCAACATCCTGCAAACGCTCAGCAACTTCAACAATATTTTTATTTGATTCATCCCAACCCAAACGCGTTTTTACGGTAACAGGTAATGTGGTTGAATTAACGCAGGCTTTTGTTAAGCGTACCATTAAATCAACATCTTTTAACACGGCTGCACCTGCGCCTTTGCTCACAACTTTTTTTACAGGACAACCAAAATTTATATCAAGCAAATCAGGATTCACCGCATCAACAATTCTTGCGCTCATTGCCATTGCTTCTTCATCACCGCCAAAAATTTGTATGCCAATTGGTTTTTCGTAATCAAATATGTCAAGCTTTTGCCTGCTCTTAATTGCATCGCGAATTAATCCTTCGCTCGAAATAAATTCTGTGTACATTAAATCAACACCATTGTCTTTGCACACAGCGCGAAACGGCGGATCGCTCACATCTTCCATCGGTGCAAGCAGCAATGGAAAATCCGGTAATGTTATGTTGCCTATTTTTATCATTCACTCTTAAATTAATTGGTGCTATCTTGTTGCGCTCCTATAATTTTGAGCCGCAAAATTAAGCTATACAAATTTTATGTTTGATTACGATTTAACTGAACGACCTCGTTTTTCTCCATGGGCTCAATTTGCAATATTGTTATGCCTTGTTGGCGTTGGCTTACTTGTTGGAAGTTTTGTAAGCATAGCTATTATTATTTCGAATTTGCATGTACCGATGACACAATTGAAAGAAGCATTATTAAACAGTACTAATGCTAATCTTTCAAGAACTATTCAATTTATATCAACGTTTTTTGCAATGGCTTTGCCCGCAATAATTTTTGCACGCATTGTAAATCGTAAACCATTTTCTTACATCGGTTTTAACAATGCTATTAGCGGCAAGCAGGTTTTTATTTTAATTGGTATTGTTTTAATTGGACTGATATTAAGCGCTGCATTAAGCGAATTAAATGCAATGATCCCTTTATCAAAATCTTTAGCGCAAAGTTTCAAGGCGATGGAAGAGGAATATGACAAACAAGTGTTTGCGATTGCCAATATGAAAACAGTGCAGGATTATATTATGTCATTAATAATAATTGCATTGCTGCCTGCGATATTTGAAGAAATGTTGTTTCGCGGCTGCCTGCAACCTGTAATGATAAATATTACTAAAAATGTTTTTGCCGGTATTTTAATCACAGGTATTTTATTCAGTGCATTGCATGGCTCTTTTTATGGTTTTTTGCCACGGCTTGCTTTGGGGTTGATTCTTGGTTACATTTTTTATTTCAGCAAAAATTTATGGCTCTCTATAATTTTTCATTTTTTTAATAATGCTTTAGGTATAACACAGATGTATGCATTAAGCAGAAAAGGTTTGCTCACCCAAAACGCAATGAACGATGATACACTTCCTTTGTATTATGGATTGATAGCTTTAGTTGCATTATATTTTGCTTTCAGATTTTTTAAAAAGGAAAGTGAAGTGGTTGTTTCAATGCATAATTTAGGCGGATGATTATGTAAGGTTCACGGTTTTATTTTAAACATGTTTCTCAGTTTTTTTGCCCGGTTTTTTGATTCGTTAGTTCGTTTTCTTGATTCGTTAGTCCGCTTTTTAAAAATTCCGTCTGTTTTCCTGAAACTTAGTCCGTTTCTCTGGTAATTTCGTCCGTTTTTATTCATATTTAACCCGTTTATTTCAGCATTACTTGTCTTATATATTTCACAGGTATCCTACCATAATGCATAAATTTTTATATGCAATCATTTTGCACACGTTATATAATTAAATGATAAAACTTATTTAGTTCTTAAAGTCCCTTTCCTTTGGAAAGAATTTAGGATAGGCTTTACCTTTGCGCCCATGCCGCAAAAGCCATCTTTGCACACTCTGCTTTCTCCGCGTCTTTTAGATTTATATAATGTTAATGATAGTATTGTTGTAATTATTGATGTTTTCCGTGCTACATCAACCATTGTAACTGCATTGTATAACGGTGCTGAAAAAGTGATTCCGGTGTCTGGTGTTGAAGACTGTATTGCAATAGGAAAAAAATTAGGCGCAGTAACTGCCGGTGAACGCGATGGAAAAATAATTGAAGGTTTGCAGCATGGTAATTCACCGGCAGAATATCCGCGCAACTTTATTGAAGGAAAAACTTTGGTACTTACTACAACAAATGGTACAAAGCTTTTACACATGGCGCTTGATAGAAATGCATCAGAAGTTATTACTGGTTCCTTCCCCAATTTATCCGCAGTTTGTGATCATCTCGCATCATCAAACAAAAATATTATTCTCGGCTGTTCTGCCTGGAAAGACCGTTTTAATCTTGAAGACACTTTATTTGCAGGTGCTGTTATCAGCCAAATAAAAAAATACTTTATCATACATTGCGATAGCAGCCTGATGGCAGAAGATATGTACCAGTTACATTGCAAAAACATTTATACATTCATAAAACAAACAACACACTGGCACAGACTCGCGGGTTATGGTTTAGAAAAAGATCTGGAGTATTGTGTTACAGAAGATGTTGCTAATGTGTTGCCGGTATATAAAAATAATGCATTGATTGTTTGCAAGTCTTAACAATCATTTATTTCCTGCTCAGCTACACTTATTATGTTTCATCGCTCCGATGATTTATTTTTGCAGCTTGCTTTTTTCAGAACACTTGCAATCTGAAATCGAACTAAAAATTGAAATTGTTTGGCCTTACCGCATCTTATAAAATATATATATAACAATGGAACCGACGAAGTAATACGTCGCGGTAAAAAAATTTTTTCATTGGGTTATGTTGAGATGGTTGAACATGATGACCTGATGGGTTCTGTTGTATTTAGGGTACGTGATGATGCATACTCTCTTTTTTACAAAGTACATATTAGCCGGTATAATAATCTTGAAACAGTTTCATTGCGTTGCAGTTGCCCTTATAACCTTGGTGACATTTGCAGGCATGAAGCCGGTGCCCTGTTTCGTTTGCAGGAATTGATTGACACCAATAAACTTGGTGAAACAGAAACAGAATTTAAGCAGCAGCATACAGTTGTAAAAATGAAACAACTGGAATTCCGCATTATAAAAATGCTTTCAGCACCCGATGCTTTGCAGGCTGCAGAAGATTATCTGCGTACATATAAAGCAGAGATACTGGAAGCCGCAAATGATGTGGTAAAAGCGGAATTAAATTATGAGGGAAATAAATACACCCTGCAATTTCGCAGAAATGAAGAACGCAATTTAGACACAAGCTGTAACTGCAATGCTGAAACAAAGTATCCACTGTGCGTGCATAAAACAATTGTGTTATTGCAACTGCATAATATGTATGGCACTGCTTTTTTTGATTCAATCAGTAACCGCGACCGTGAAAAAAACAAATTACTTGCATTATACGGTTATACAACTGATGATGATATAGAAGGCAAGTTTGAATTTACTTTTCGTGATGGCAAACCTTTTCTGCGTGTGCTTGATCCTTCTATCAAACGCATTGTGGCGCCGCCCGCAGAAAACAGGAAACCCTTTTTTATGCCCTTACAAAAGGAAGTGTTGGTTGAAGAAAAAGCACCAGACACTTTGCAGTATCAAAAGCTGGGTGTGGTGCTGCGATACGATGCACAACAATATCCATTTATACAGGCAGATGCCATTAAAGGCGAGGTTGATGAAGCCGGTAAACAATTTACAGGCAAAACAGAAAAACTTGATCTTACAAAATTTGTAAATACAGAAGACCTGAATGAAGACGATAAAATGCTTATTCAGCATTTACGCAAATTATTGCCATCAGAAGTTACACGTTACTTAAACCGCAATTCGCCTTTTAGTGGTATTTGGGAAAATATTATTCAGCAGCACGATGATGATTTGCCGGAAGAAACACGTTCACTCATCATAGAATATCTTCTTCCGAAATACAAAAAATTATTTTCTGAAATAAGTGAGGGCAATTTTACATTCATGCTGTCTTCGCAAAAAAATTTTATTACTGCAAATCTTGAATCCGCAATTTTATCAAACCAATATATACAGCCGCAGTTTACAGTTGCATACAAAAACAACACTTACCAATTGCGTTGCTCTGTAAAATTGCTGAATACAATTGTTCCGGTTGAAGAAAATGTAATTGCGTCGCCGCTTGTTTTTCAGCATGAACAAACGTTTTATCTCTGGCAAAAAACAGAAGATGTTTTATTGGTTGAGCGTTTTTTAAATGATGGTAAAATAATAATTGCAGCAGATGATTGGAACAGGCAATTGTCTGAATTTATTTTGCCGCTTACTAAAAATTATGATGTTCAGTTCAGTGGTATTCAAAAAGAAGAATTAAAAAATGTGCGCCCCGAAATGCGGCTGATGATAAAAGAAAAAGGCGATTATCTTTTGTTTCAGCCATTCTTTAATTATAATGGCTACGATGTAAAACAAAACGATAAAGAGCGCATTTTTATTCCAAGCACCGGCAAGCTTATCATTATTCATCGCAATGCTGAAGCAGAAAAAGCACTTTCACAAAAAATAGAAAACCTGCACTCATCATTCATTCATACAGATGATAATAATTCGCTGGCGCTGAAAGGAACTGATGTATTAAAAAATAACTGGTTCTTTTTATTTGCAGATGCAGTAAAAGAAATGAATATCCCGGTATACGGATTTGATGCGCTGAAAAAGTTTCGTTTTAATACTGCAAAACCATCAACAAAAATTTTCATCAGCAGTAATACAGATTGGTTTGACGCAAAGGTTGATATTCATTTCGGCGAACAAAAAATTACAGTAGATGATGTAAAAAAAGCATTGCAGAATAAACAGCAGTTTGTGTCGTT
The DNA here is from genome assembly GCA_025927795.1 of Parafilimonas sp. Classification (GTDB taxonomy): domain Bacteria; phylum Bacteroidota; class Bacteroidia; order Chitinophagales; family Chitinophagaceae; genus Parafilimonas. Next base: position 7,769 of record JAICKT010000071.1, read on the forward strand.
GCAGGATGGAACGCTTGGTATTTTACCTGAAGACTGGATTCGCAGATATTCTATGTTGTTTGCAGTTGGCGAAGGCAAAGCAACCAATATTAAATTAAGTAAATATCATTTTGGTGTTATTGAAGAATTATATGCGCAGCGTAATGAAGAAGAATTAATTTTTAAGCTGGAAGAAAAGTATGAGCGTTTAAAAGAACATCATACTGTAAAAAAAATTGAGCCGCCACTGCACCTGCAAAACATTTTGCGACCATACCAGGTTTCAGGTTTTCAATGGTTGAATTATTTAAGTGAAGTTGCGTGGGGCGGTATTCTGGCAGATGATATGGGTTTAGGAAAAACGGTGCAGGCGCTTTCTTTTCTGCATCATTTCAAAAAAACAAATGACAAATTAAAGGCGCTTGTTGTTTGCCCTACTACTTTAATTTTTAACTGGGAAAATGAGATAAAGAAATTCACGCCTTCATTGTCGTGGTTTATTCATCACGGCAGCGGACGTTCACAACAATTAGCACAATACGAAAGTGCAGATATTATTATTACAACGTATGGCACATTGCGTAGCGATATACAATTATTTATGGCTTCTGCTTTTGATTATGTGATACTCGATGAAAGCCAGGCAATAAAAAATCCGCAAAGTAAAGTAACAAAAGCCGCAAGCCTTTTAAATGCAAAGAACCGTTTATGCATGAGCGGAACGCCGTTGCAGAACAATACGTTTGATATGTATGCACAGATGAATTTTTTAAACCCGGGTATGTTGGGCAGCATGGAATTTTTCCGCCAGGAATTTGCAATACCTATTGATAAGTTTGGCGAGAAAGAACAGAAAGAACATTTGCGCAAGCTTTTATATCCATTCATTTTACGGCGAACAAAAGAACAGGTTGCAAAAGACTTACCTGAAAAAAGTGAAATGATTTTATTCTGTGAAATGAATGATGAACAACGTAAAATTTATGATGCATACCGCAATGATTACCGCGATAAAATTTTAGGTACGGTTGAAGAGAAAGGTGTAAACAAATCTCAGCTTACTATTTTACAGGGATTGATGAAACTGCGCCAGATTTGTGATAGTCCGGCTATTATTAATGATGAAGAAAAATATCCGAATGTTTCTGTTAAGCTGGAAGAATTAGGCAGGGAAATTTCTGAAAATATTGGTAATCATAAAGCGCTTGTATTCTCTCAGTTTTTAGGCATGCTTGCGTTGATTAGAGAAAAGATGAAAGAGCTTGAAATTGATTACGAGTATTTTGATGGAAGCACATCTGCACCCGATCGCGAAAAAGCAATTCAGCGTTTTCAGAATGATGAAAATTGCCGCGTATTTTTAATTTCATTAAAAGCAGGTGGCGTTGGTTTAAACTTAACTGCGGCGGACTATGTTTATATCGTTGATCCCTGGTGGAACCCTGCAGTTGAACAGCAGGCAATTGACAGAACACATCGCATTGGTCAGACAAAAAACATTTTTGCTTATCGTATGATTTGTAAAGACACCGTTGAAGATAAAATTATAAAACTGCAGGAACGCAAACGTGCGCTTGCCGCTGAATTAATTACCGATGATACGTCGTTTGTAAAAGCACTAACAAGAGAAGATGTAGAATACTTGTTTAGTTAGTTTGGATATAGATTAAATCAGTCGAACAAACAATTACTCAAACAAACTTTGCTGCTTATTCGCGTCGCTTTCTACCCAATGCATTTTTACAGATTTGCTGTAATCTTCAAAGCGTGTTCCTACAGATTTCCAGCCGGTAACTTCAATATTCTTTCCAATCTTATATTTTATTTTTTGTACCTGTGCACCTCTGCCTTTTTCAAAATATAAAATTGGGTCACTGGCTAATGTTATTGTTTCCAAAACAATATTTTTATCTTCTTTAATAAAGAAAAATTTATTGTGCAGGCTTGTTGTTTCAATATTAAATCGCTTTACATAATATTGTTTTTTATCCAGATCAGCATATACAGCAGTAATAATTTTTTCAGGATTAAATTTTTCAATCAACAAAATTTTCTCAGGTTCAAAACGCTGCGTTAACTCAAGGTCGGTGAGTTCATAGCTGCCATCTTTATAAATAACAAGAATTTTATCTTCTGCTTCAAAGCTCCCTAACAATATTCCTTTTTCATCACCATTCAATCTTCCATATACATTATCAAACCATAATTTTCTGCCTGCTAAAGTTGCTGTTCCTTTTTCTTTAAACTTAACAGTGCGTACGGGATATTTTGTAACCTGGTTACCCATGCTGCCACGACCTTTTATATCAAGCGTTTCAAAATAAAAATCAAACTCTTTTATGCGTGCAGAGCAATTAGGACTTAAATTAATTTTCACCACTTCGGCTTCACCATTTGGGTTCACCGACAAATATTGTACTTTACTTTTATCGCTGCCTTTTGTGAGATCATATTCTTTATCCCGTGTAACGCCGGTAACATTAAAACGCTTTGCATAACTAATACCCGAATCACCATCGGTATAAATCATGTTGTAGGTTGTTCGATCATCATTCTTTAAAAACACAGCAGCATGCAAAATATCTTTCCCAATAAAAGTTTTATCAGCCACTTTTATCACTTTCATTATTCCGCGTTTTGTAAAAGCAATGATGTCGTCAAACTCGGAGCAATCACATAAAAATTCATCTTTCTTTAAACCAGTTCCAATAAACCCTTCTGCGCGGTTCAGGTACAATTTTGTATTTGCAATAGCAACCTGTTTTGCCTGGATGGTATCAAACAATCTTATCTCTGTTCTGCGCTCCCTTCCTTTGCCATATTTTTTTATTAAGTTTTCAAAATAAACAACAGAAAAATCAACAAGATTATTCAAGTCATGTTTTACCTGTTTTATATCTGCTTCAATACTTTTTATTTGCTCATTCAGTTCATCAATATCCAGTTTATAAATTCTGCGCACCGGTTTTTCAGTAAGCTTTAAAATATCTTCTCTTGTTACTGCACGTTTTAATTTCTTTTTAAAGGGATCGAAGGCTTTATCAATGGCTTCAATTACTTTATCCCATGTAGCATGTTTTTTTTCAAGCTCTTTATAAATTTTTTCTTCAAAAAATATTTTTTCAAGCGAAGTATAATGCCATTTATCTTCAAGCTCACCAAGCTTTATTTCAAGCTCACGCTTTAATAAATCTTTGGTATTGTCAACAGAGATTTTAAGCAGCTCCTGCACGCCTAAAAACTTTGGCTTCTGGTCAACAATAACACAGGCATTGGGTGAAATGCTTAACTCGCAATCGGTAAAAGCATACAAAGCATCAATAGTTATATCGGGTGAAATGCCTGTCGCTAATTCAATAATTATCTCAACATTTTTTGCAGTGGCGTCTGTTACTTTTTTTATTTTAATTTTTCCCTGGTCATTTGCCTTCACAATTGAATCCATCAATGTTGATGTTGTAATACCATAAGGAATATTTTTTATGATGAGTGTTTTTTTATCCCGCTCTTCAATTGCAGCACGCACTTTTATTTTACCACCGCGTTTTCCTTCAGTGTAGTTGGTTGCATCCATCATGCCGCCGGTCATAAAATCAGGAAGCAATTCAAATTTTTTATTACGGAGATATTTTATAGAGGCTTCGCATATCTCAATAAAATTATGCGGCAAAATTTTGGTTGATAAACCCACTGCAATGCCATCTGCGCCTTGTGCTAACAACAACGGAAACTTCATCGGCAATGTAACCGGCTCCTGTTTTCTTCCGTCATAACTTAGTTGCCATTCTGTTGTTTTTGCATTGAACGCAACTTCCAGCGCAAACTTTGATAAACGCGCTTCGATATATCTTGGCGCTGCTGCATCATCACCTGTTCTTACATCGCCCCAGTTACCCTGCGTATCAATCATTAGTTCTTTCTGGCCCATATTTACCAGCGCATCGCCAATACTTGCATCGCCATGCGGATGATATTGCATGCTTTGCCCAATAATGTTCGCCACCTTATTAAAACGACCATCATCCATTTCTTTCATGGCATGTAAAATGCGCCGCTGCACGGGTTTTAATCCATCTTCAATTGCAGGCACTGCACGTTCAAGAATTACATATGATGCGTAATCAAGAAACCAGTTTTTATATTGTCCCTGCACACCGGATTCATTCGTAATTTTATTTTTTTGCTCTGGCATTGTTTAAAGTAACTTTCGATAATTCTGATCCGCAATATTACTTCAGTTTATATAAAAATCGGGAACCCCCGAAGGTTGTGTTATTCGCTATTATAAAATATACTGTTAACTGCTATCTTTAATTTCTTGAAAAAAATATACATCTGCTATTTTGTTTTGTTTGCTATACAAGCCATTCTCGCATTTATTTGCGCGCCACATTCATGCGATTGGGGAAACACAGTATATTTTTATGTTGGCGTGTTTTGTTTAATTATTTCATTCGTGTTGCCCTTTTTTCAGAAAAGCTGGTTAACCCGCAAACGTATTGGTGTTGGTTTTTTGTTTCTTCTTATATCTGTTATTTTATGGTGCACCGGTTTTATGATTTTTGATTTCAGCATCATGTGCAGATTGTTTTGAGATGTTTGTATGTTTAATAAAAAGTGAGACAAAGAAAGTATAGCTTTAGCTGGATGGTTGCCTTTATCTTTAAAAATAATTTACAGCCTATGAGTCATCAGCAATTGCCCCGCAGAAGTTTTATTAAATCATCTTCTGTTGCTTTAGCGGCAACAACTTTTAGTAAATACATTCCAATGCGCAATGCAAATGCAAAACGTGTTGCATTAATCGGAACAGGCTGGTATGGTAAAAGCGACCTGTTTCGTTTAATGCAGGTAGCAGATGTAGATGTGGTGGGTTTATGCGATGTGGATGCACACCAGTTGCAACATGCTGCAGATATGATAAAACAACGTCAGCCCAAACAAAATCCAAAACTGTTTGAAGATTACAAACAGTTATTAACTGAGCTTAAGCCTGAAATTGTTTTAATAGCAACACCCGATCACTGGCATACATTAATTGCAATTGATGCGATGCAGGCAGGCGCTAATCTGTATTTACAAAAACCTGTAAGTGCTGATGTAATTGAAGGTGAAGCCATACTGGCAACTGCAAGAAAATATAATCGTGTTGTACAAATTGGTTTGCAAAGAAGAAGTACACCACATCTCGTTGAAGCAAAACAAAAATTTGTTGACAGCGGTTTATTGGGCAAAGTGCACTATGCTGAAACCTGTTGTTATTATCACATGCGCGAAAGTGGTAACAGGCCTGTGCAACAAGTACCTCCCTTTTTTAATTATGATAAATGGACGGGTCCTGCGCCTATGCGTGCTTACGATGGATTGCCACACCAGAGATGGCGTGCTTTTATGGAATATGGCAATGGTATTATGGGCGATATGGGTGTGCATATGTTTGATGCTGTTAGATGGATGTTGGGCGCAGGCTGGCCGAAAGCTGTTTCATCAACCGGTGGTATTTATGTTGATAAAGCGAGTAAGAGTAACATCAGCGATACACAAACAGCGCTATTTTCTTTTGATGATTTTGATTGTGCCTGGGAACACAGAACATGGGGCACTGCATCAGACCCTGAATATCCCTGGTCTTTTAAATTATATGGCGATAAAGGCACATTAAATTGTGATGTGTACAAATATGATTTTATTCCTGTTGATGGCAAACCGGTTCATGGAGATGTGTTGTGGGAAAAAGAAAAATATCCCGAAGATTTAAAAGAGCCGGATATTGAATTGCATACTGCACCCGCTACACGCAGGCATATGCAAAACTTTTTAGCTGCCATTGAAAATAATTTGCGGCCTGTTGCTGATATTGAAGAAGGACATATATCAACAGCAAGTTGCATCATGGCAAATTTATCGGCACAGATAAAAAGACCTTTGCATTATGACTCTATAAAAAAAATTGTACCAGACGATGATGAAGCTACAGCATTATTGAAAAGAAAATACCGCGAAGGTTATATTCATCCGCAAGTGTAACTATTTTCCTACAAGTATTAGCTATATTCATGACTATTCAATTTTATTCATACTTGTTTTGTTTTGCCTGTTGCACTTTTATGTTAATGAAAGTCGTGAGTACATTCTGCATGATGGTGCATGCAATTAGTTCTTTAATGCAATACTCTTTGATTCCTGCGCAGTGATATAATACATGTCTTCAATACCATCTTTATTAAACAGTTTTTGCTGCGCAGCATTTACAGATACGCTTTGCCAGTTTTGGGAAGGCATAATTTTTAGCGTGGTGCTGCTATCCTGTAAAACCAATGGCAGATTAAAGCCCGCAATACAATTGGTATATCTGTAAAACACTTTCTTCTTAT
>JAICKT010000207.1 GCA_025927795.1 Parafilimonas sp.
CGTCGAAAGGAACAAAGTCATTTAGAAACTTTATTATTTCAGTGGTTGTCATTAATAAACGTCATTTAAACTTGCAGGCAACTCAAATATAGTCGCAATATCTGCAATCAACTAAAAATATTGCTACATTGATTTTCACTGCATTCACTTGATTTTTGCAGAAAATTTTTATTGCGACAATACAACTTCATACTATATCAAATTTTTTATGTCTTCCAGCGGACTTAATATATTCAACAGGTCTTTATTGGTAACATGCAAATACCGCAACGTGGTTTTAATATCATTATGCCCTAATAATTTTTGTATCAGCACTACATCCGTTCCTTTGTCGAGCAGGTGCGTGGCAAAGCTGTGACGCAGCATGTGCATGCTTCCGTTTTTACTGATGCCGGCTTTTTGCTTAGCCTGTTGTATTATACTTTCCAAACTTCTTATACTGTATGGGGTTGCAGGCTGCGCCCCTTCAAACAAAAATTTCTTTGGCTTATACATGCGATAATATGCTCTTAACATTATTAACAACGCAGGGCTTAAACTTATTATCCTGTCTTTTTTGCCTTTCCCTTTTCTTATCATCATCAGCCGGCGCTTGCCATCAATGTCGGTGACCATCAAATTAGTTATTTCGCTTACTCTTAAGCCGCAGCCATATGCCACCATCAGCATGGTTTTATGTTTTACATTTTCTATCGCTTTTATTAATGCAGCTATTTCTTCTTTATTTAAAACCTGTGGCAAGTGAAACGGTTTTTTGGGACGCGGTATTTCAAAAAACATTTTCTCTCTGTGCAGTACTTGCTCAAAATAAAACTTTAGCGCATTCATACGGCTGTGAATGCTGTGTTCAGACAGTCCTTTATTTATGCAGCTATGCAAGTACCGTTGTATAACTACGGCGTTAAGATTTTGTACAGGCAAATTTGCCAGGCGTTGCAGCAGTTGTGCAAATTCGTTGCGGTAGGTGCGTATGGTTGATGGGCTGTATGCTTTTAATACCAGGTGTTCTGTAAATTTTTGCAGCTCGTGCCTGTTGTTGTTACTGATAAATAATAATGCAGATTTAGATGATTGATTTGCTGTGGCTTTTTGTGCTGCCGCTGATTGTTGCGTGTTATAAATAGCAACAGATGAATTATTTTCTGATAGCCTGCATTTTTTTCTGTTGTCTGCAGAATCAGGAATCGTCCAGCCGCATAGTGTGCGGCTCCATTTTGAGCCATTTACTTTTTGCATACGTTTATTCCATTCGGCATTGTCATCAAATTTTACAAGAATGCAATTATTGTTGCGATGATTGACTAATGAATAAGTTACCTGGAGCATGATAGGTTTGATTAAAAAAGCAGTTATTTATTTCTGTATTGAAAATAGAATATTTTTTTGTTTTAATTAAAAATTTAAACAGCTTCTAATATCAATAGCATTTTTTCGCAGAGCGGCTGCCGGATGCGGAGGGCGGCGAGGAACGAGCCGGTACGCAGCGCAGCGCAGTACGGAACCCCGCAGCAGCCGGTACTGCTGCTGATTGAAATACTTAGATAAGAGCTCCAAAATAAAATACAAATACAGCTCAGCTTTAAAATAAATGTGTGTATTAAAGCGTATTTAAACAATCGAAAACTATATTGTATCTTTTCCGCCAAGTAAAGTTTTTTTTGCACGATGAAAACCTGTGGACGGCTGTTTGTGTTGTTGCTTTTAACCTGCTCATCCCTTTGCGCATTTACACAATTTCGCAAATACTCAAATGAATTTTTAAATATAGGCGCAGGTGCACGCGGTCTTGCCATGGGCGGTGCACAGGTTGCCAGCGCAGAAGATGGCAATGCGGGTTACTGGAATCCTGCAGGGCTTGTAAATGTTATTGATAACGCTTCGGTTTCTTTAATGCACGCAGAATATTTTGCAGGCATTGGCAAGTATGATTATTTATCTGCCACCATTCCTATGAGCAGCAGTTACAGAACGCTTGGATTTTCTTTGCTGCGTTTTGGTGTTGATGATATTCCGAATACATTATTTTTAGTGCAGCCTGATGGTTCGCTTGATTACAATAATATTCAAAGTTTTTCTTCTGCTGATTATGCTTTTTTAATGAGTTATGCGCAGGTGATAAGTGATAATGATGTTGCGCAAATAAGCTGGGGTGCCAATACAAAAATCATTTACCGTAATGTGGGCAGTTTTGCAAAAGCCTGGGGTTTTGGTTTTGATGCAGGATTTTTATATCGCAGTGCCACCTTGCGTTTTGGTATTAGTGCAAGAGATGTTACTACTACTTTTAATGCATGGAGTTTTTCTTTTACTGATGAAGAAAAGCAAGTGCTGTATTTAACCAATAATGATATTCCTGTAAAATCTACTGAGCTTACTGCGCCAACATTGGTGCCTGCCATTGGTTACAATTTTAAGCTTGCAAATAAATTGCATTTACTTACCGAAGCTGATTTTGATGTTACGTTTGATGGACAACGAAACACGCTCATCAGCTCTGATCCGATTAGTATTGATCCGAAATTTGGAATGGAAGTAAATATAAGTAACACGCTTTTTATAAGAGCTGGTGTTTCAAATTTTCAAAGAGCACTTGCAGATGGCGATACATTAAATCAGAAAAAAGTTTGGATTTATCAGCCTTCTTTAGGTGCAGGTTTTAAAGTAGGTAATGTTGCAATTGATTATGCGTTCACCAATCTTGCCAATCAAAGCAATCCGTTATACACAAATGTTTTTTCTTTGTACATTAACCTTGTTCCAAAAGGAAAAGAGAAAACAAATAAAGGTTCATTTCCTGAACTGCAAAAAACTGAAAGACCAAAAAAAGTGAAAGGTAACTATCCTGTTCCATGAGAAAATATTTTTCAATATTATTCATGTGTTTTATTTGCTGCAGTGCATTTGCGCAGCAGTATTATAATGAATGGATAGATTTTTCCAAAACCTATTATAAGTTTAAAGTTGGTGTATCAGGTTTATATCGCATCAATCAAAATAGTTTGCCTGCTGCTTTACAAATTGTGCCTGCAGAACAATTTCAATTATGGCGAAACGGAAAAGAAGTTGCGCTTTATACAAGCACTCCATCAGGTGTGTTGCCGGCAAATGGTTATATAGAATTTTGGGGTGAAAGAAATGATGGCTTGCCCGACAGAAATTTATATAAAGATCCAAACAATCAACTCTCAACAGATTTAAGCCTGGAAACAGATACGGCTGTTTATTTTCTTACCACAAACACAGGAAATAATTTAAGAGTAATAGACGATGCAAACAATGTTGCAGGTACACAATTGCAACCCGAGCAATCTTTTTTATATCATTTTCATTACGACTATAAAAAAACAATTAACCGCGGCAGGGCTGTTTATTATGGCACTGATGTTTATTCATCAACTTATGATATGGGGGAGTGGTGGTGCAGCGGCGATTTTTATCCGAACATTTCACTTAAATTAAATGTGGGCAATTTATATCCCGCAAACACATCTTCAACGGCGCAGTTAAATGTATCTGTTGCCGGCACTTCAATAGTTAATGGCGCTAACAGAACAATAAATGTAATAGTTAACAACTCAACAGTAATTAGTACAAATACTATTTTAAATATGGATGCCGGCATAATTAGCGGCAGCCTGGATAATGCATTATTAAATGCACCAAATACAAACTTTACATTTTCTGATATCAATAACCTGATTAACGATCACGTTACTGTAGGGTTTATTGATCTTGCATATGCCCGCCAGTTTGTTTTTAATAATACTGCAAATTTTAAATTTCAATTACCGGCAACGGCAACAGGTAATTATTTAAAAATTTCCAACTTTTTAAATGGCGGCGCTGCACCTGTTTTGTATGATCTTACAAACGGAAAGCGTTACACAGCAAATACAAGTGTTGCAGGAATTTTTCAATTTGTATTGCCGCCTTCTGTATCAGAAAGAAATCTTGTTATGGCAAGTGAAGATGTTTCAAACGTTCACACAATTAATTCCTTTATAACAAAAAACTTTATCAATTATGCATTAACTGCAAACCAGGGAAATTATTTAATTATCTCAAATAAAATATTGGGCATTGGAGCCAACCAGCCGGTTGATGCATACAGGCAATACAGAAGCAGTGTTGCAGGCGGCTCATTCAATGCAAAAATTTATGATATAGATGATTTAATTGATGAGTTTGCTTACGGTATTAAACAACATCCTTTATCTGTAAAAAATTTTTTACGTTATGCACGAAACACTTTTTCTGTTGCGCCAAAATTTGCTTTTCTTGTTGGTAAAGCCGTAACATATAATGATGCACGGATGCATGAAACTTCATCTTATTATCAAAAGCTTTGTCTTGTGCCAACATTCGGTTGGCCTGCGTCTGATAATTTACTTGCATCAAATGATTTAAGTCCTTTGCCGGCAACACCGATAGGAAGATTATCTGCAATAACACAAACCGAAGTGCAGAATTATCTTGATAAAGTAAAAGAATATGAAGCCACACAAAAAAATAATACGCAAACCATTGCCGCCAAAGCATGGATGAAAACGATGGTACATGTTGTTGGCGCTGACGATGTTGGTTTGAATGCTTCGCTTTCAGCAGACATGAATAGTTATAAAGCCATTGCACAGGATACTTTATATGGCGCCAATGTTTATACTTTTAATAAAACAACCAGCACTGCAGGCGCAAATGTTTTAGATGCTTTAATGGGACAATTATTTGGCAATGGCATTGGGCTGATTAATTATTTCGGGCATTCATCTGCTTCTATTCTTGACTATAATTTAAATAAGCCGCAGGATTATAATAACCCTGGAAAATATCCTGTTTTTATAGTAAACGGTTGTGATGCAGGTGATATTTTTTCTTTCGATACAGCAAGATTCAACACATTTAATTCTTTATCTGAAGCATGGGTACTTGCAAAAAACCGCGGCAGCATTGCTTACATAGCGAGTACACATTTCGGTATTGAAAATTATCTTAACGTTTATAACAGGGCATTTTATAATTCGTTCTCACGCACAAATTATAATGCGCCTGTTTCTTATAATTTAAAAGATGCGGTAAGCAGTCTTATAGGTAACGGATCAGATTTTACAGCAACATTGCATGCAGAAGAAAGTGTTTTGCATGGCGATCCCGCATTAAAAATAAACTCATTTCCTAAACCTGATTTTGATATTGAAGCGCAGAATGTAATTATTAATCCAACATTTGTTTCTGTAGCTGACAATAACTTTAAAGTAAAATGCTACTTCTATAATTTGGGCAAAGCCACCGGCGATTCGGTTTCTGTTTTAATACAAAGAAAATTTCCTGACGGCACAACTGCTGTTTTGTTTTCGCAAAAAATAAAATCTGTTCATTACATAGATTCGGTTGAAATAACAGTGCCCGTTGTTGCCACACGCGATAAAGGTGAGAACACTTTAACTGTTACTATAGATAACGATAATAAGTATGATGAATTAAGCGAACTGAATAATACTGTTACTACAAACTTTTTTATTTATGAAGATGAGTTAACGCCTGTTTATCCATATAACTTTTCTATCGTTAATAAACAAAATATTAAGTTGTATGCATCAACTGCAAACCCGGTTGTTCCATTGCGTTCTTATTTAATGGAAATGGATACGACTGAACTTTTCAATTCAGCTTTAAAAACAACACAAACAATTTCTTCTGTTGGCGGAGTTATCGAATTTAATTCAACCATACCTTTTACTGACAGCACTGTTTATTACTGGCGTGTTGCGCCGGTGCCTTCAAGCGGAAATTATATTTGGAATGTTTCCAGTTTTGTGTATTTGCCCACTACAGGTTTTGGATACAATCAATCGCATTTATATCAGCATTTAAAATCAACCGGCAACAGAATTTCTCTTGACAGCTTCACCAGAAAATGGACGTATGGAAATATAACTTCTATACTTGATATGGATAATGGGGTGTTCCCGTATTTCAGCCAGGATGCGGCTTTCCGCATTCAGATTAATTACAACACAATTACTGCATCTTCCTGTTTACATGGCTCTGTTGTTTTTAATTTATTTAATCCTGTAACACTTCGCCCATACTACAACCAGTCAGTTCCATCAACAACGGGAAGCGGAAATTATGGTGGCTTTATGGGCAGCAATGGCACTTGTATTAAGCAAGGAAATGAATATAATTTTGAGTTTCCATATTCTGATACAGCAAGCCGTCGCAAAATGCGCGATTTTATGGATTGGATTCCGAACGGTGTATTGGTAACTGCGCGTTTAATTTATTATAGTCCTTATACACAAACCGCAGCATTATGGAAATCTGATCAAAATATTTATGGTGTTGGAAACACATTTTACGACAAGCTTAAACAAAATGGTTTTTTACAGCTTGATTCATTCAGCTTTCCGCGCACATGGGTTTTTAATTATGAAAAAAATAATTCGTTGTATGTGCCCGAATGGCAATTTTCAAGCGGACTTACTGATTTAATAACATACAGAAGATATGTAATTTCATCAGACACATTGGGCTTTATTACTTCACCAACATTTGGTCCTGCAAAAGCATGGAAAAATGTTTTATGGAATGGATATAGTCTTGATGCAAAAAGCGGCGATCAGCCAACCGTTGATGTTATTGGTGTTGATACTTTAAACAATGAAACAGTTTTATATACTTTAAATACGTCGCAACAAAATTTTAATATTTCAAACATCAGCGTTTCAAAATATCCTTTCTTAAAATTAAGAATGCGTAATGCAGACAGTATAAATCTTACGCCATATCAATTGCGCTGGTGGAGAATTTTGTACGACCCTGTTCCTGAAGGAGCACTGGCGCCAAATATTTTATATAAATTCAAAGACAGCGTTTCGCTGGGGCAAACAGATAGCTTAGCAATTGCATTTAAAAATGTAAGTGAAGTTGCTTTTGCAGATAGCATTAATGTAAACTTAACGGTGTATGATGCGAGCAACAATGCGAATAATATTTCAGTGAAAAAATTAAAAGCATTAGGTGCAGGCGATACAGCGGTTGTTATTGCTAACATTGCAACATCTGCTTTAAGTGGTTTAAATAATTTATATCTTGATGTAAATCCATTAAACAATCATCAGCCCGAACAAGTACATTTCAACAATTTTATGTACAGAAATTTGGCAGTGAGCGCAGATATTTATAAACCAGTTCTCGATGTAACATTTGATGGTGTGCATATTTTAAATAATGATATTGTTGCTGCAAAGCCGCATATACTTATTAAAATGAAGGATGAATCAGATTATTTATTGCTTAATGATACTTCGCTTATGAATGTGCAGTTACGTTATCCGGATGGTACACTGCGCCAATTTTATTTTAATACAGATACATTAATATTTACGGCAGCAACATCAGGCACAAATAATACTGCCTCAATTGATTTTACGCCTTACCTCACTGATGACGGAACATACCAGTTAATTGTGCATGGAAAAGATAAAACAGGCAATACTGCAGGCAATGTTGATTACACTGTTTCATTTGAAGTGTATAATAAACCGATGATCACAAACATGTTTAATTATCCCAATCCTTTTACAACATCAACTGCGTTTGTATTTACCGTAACAGGCAGCGAAGTGCCGCAAAACATTCGCATACAAATCTTAACGATAACTGGCAAAATTGTAAAAGAAATTACTAAAGAAGAATTAGGACCGTTACACATCGGCAGAAATATTACAGATTATAAATGGGATGGTAC
>JAICKT010000373.1 GCA_025927795.1 Parafilimonas sp.
ATCTTTTTTATTCTATGGATTTTACATAATGCTATTGACAGAAATACGCATGTTATATTACCGGAAGAAATCTCTCCTTCCCGGCTAACAGAATTTAAAATACTAAACAGACTTTATTTCTAAAATATAAACTAACAATCATGAAACAAGTTTCATCATTACTGGCACATCTTGCTGCTGCAATAATTATTACAGGTATCATATTACTTGTGTATGCTTCGGTGCAGCAGGTGCATCGTTCATCTGCAAACGACCCGCAATTACAAATTGCGCGTGACTTAAGCGCTGCAATCAGTTCAGGAAAATCAATAAACAATTTATTACAGCACGATACAATTGACTTATCACAAAGTCTTGGTGTGTTCACTGAAATATTTGATAAGAATGGAACCCCGTTACAATCATCCGGATTTTTAAATGACGCGTTGCCAAAACCACCTGCCGGCATATTTGAATATGCAAATGCAAACGTTGAAGATGCATTAACATGGCAGCCGCAAAACGGTGTTCGCTTGGCAATGGTATTTGAAAAAATAAATGCACCCGGCAATGGTTTTGTGGCTGCGGGCAGATCACTTAAAGAAACAGAAGTGCGTGAAAGTAATCTTATAAAGATGGTTGCCATTGCATGGTTCGCTTGCATGGCCGTGTTATTAATTCATTCCCTGGTTCAGAATTATTTAAGCAGAAAAGCAATTAAATAGTATGAATATAAAAATGATTTTGCCTGCTTTAACTGAAGCCAAAAGTCCTTTTTGGCGACCGATTAAATATTCTCTTTTTCCGCCATTAGGTCTTGCTACACTTGCTGCTTATTGCGATGAAGATGATAATATTTCTTTACAGGACGAACATGTGGAAGAACTTAATATTCATGATGCCCCTGATCTTGTAGTAATACAGGTATATATAACAAATGCTTTTCGCACATACAAACTTGCAGATCATTATAAACAAAAAGGTTCTTATGTATGCCTGGGCGGATTACATGTAACATCACTGCCGGAAGAAGCAATGCCGCATGCTGATAGTATTTTTCTTGGTCCCGGCGAAGAATGTTGGCCAAGATTTTTAAAAGATTTTAAAACAGGTAAGACGCAAAAAATTTATTCTTCAACTGAAAGAACAATCGAAAATATTCCGCCTGTTAGAAGAGATCTTATAAAGCGGCATTTATATCTCGTGCCAAATTCAATTGTTGTGTCAAGAGGTTGTCCTTATCACTGCGATTTTTGTTATAAAGATGCATTCTTTGAAGGAGGAAAAAATTTTTATACGCAAAGGGTTGATGCAGCACTTGCAGAAATTGACAGGCTGCCCGGAAAGCATCTTTATTTTTTAGATGATCATCTTTTAGGAAATCAAAAATTTGCTTCTGCTTTATTTGATGGCATGAAAGGAATGAACCGTGTTTTCCAGGGCGCTTCAACTATTGATGCCATATTGCGAGGTGATTTAATTGAGAAGGCTGCCGTTGCTGGTATGCGCAGTGTGTTTGTTGGTTTTGAAACGCTGAATAATAATAATCTTTCTCAAAGCAATAAAAAACAAAACATCGGCAAAGATTATAACGAAGCAATAAAAAGATTACACAGTATTGGTATAATGATCAATGGAAGTTTTGTTTTTGGTTTGGATGATGACGACAAATATGTTTTTAACCGCACTGTTGATTGGGCAGTTCAAAATGCATTAACCACATGCACGTTCCATATTCTAACGCCATATCCAGGAACACGGTTGTTTAAAACAATGGAACAGCAGGGCAGAATTCTTCATCGCAACTGGGATTTATATGATACGCGACATGTTGTTTATAAAACTTCTGCTTTATCTGAAAAAGAATTAAAAGATGGTTATGATAAGGCTTATAAAAGTTTTTATTCATGGTCTAATATTTTTCGCGCCAGCACACAACATGATAATTTAAAACACATGATTAAGCATTTTACTTATGCCGGCGGATGGAAAAAATTTGAGCCGCTCTGGAATTTCTTAATTAAAACCGGTTCGCTCAACAAAATGCTTCCGCTTTTGGAAGCTGTATTATCTAAAATTAAAAAGAAGGAAACTGCAGATAAAGCCTTATCTCCTTTTCCTGCAATCGCATAATATGATTCAAAATAATTCAACAATAATTTACAGGCAAGCGTTAGCAAAAACTTTTGTCAATGCATTTAATGGTCTTAAATATTTTTTTAAGAAAGAACGAAATGGAAAGATACAGGCAACTATTGCTATTGCAGTTTTAATTGCGGGTTTGTATTTGCGTTTATCAGCCATGGAATGGATTTTTATATTCGTATGCATTTGCTCCGTTCTTGTTTTAGAAATGATGAATAGTGCAATTGAACAACTATGCAACATGATTCACAGCGAATATCATCCATCAATAAAAACTATAAAAGATGTTGCCGCAGGTGCTGTATTGTTTGCTTCAATCATTAGTGTAATTATCGGGCTTATAATTTTTTTACCTAAAATTTTTAATTGATATGCAACTGAAAAAAATAAACGACACACAAAAATTTATATCTGTTTCGTTGCTCTTTACTTTAAGCCTGCTTATAATACGCGTACTGTATACAGGCGACATAAATTATATCTTTTATCCGTGGAATTTATTTCTTGCGCTGGTACCATTATACTTCAGCGGCTTATTATTAAAACAAAATTCGTTTAACTATAAAAGTTTTTTGTTGCTTGGTTTATGGCTACTGTTTATTCCTAATGCGCCTTATCTTATTACTGATATTTTTCATTTTGAAGAAAGACCGCCGGTGCCAATGTGGTTTGATTTAGTGCTTGTAAGTTCCGGCGCATGGAACGGCATTTTAATTTTCATGATTTCGTTATACCGCATAGAAAAATTTTTAAAGCTTGTATGCAATTCAAAAATTATAAACAGTCTTATAATTATTTTATTACTGCTTTGCGGTTATGGAATTTATATAGGCAGGTATATGCGTTATAATAGTTGGGATGTAGTTACAAAACCGGTTAGCATTTTAAAAACTTCCACGCATCATATTCATCATCCTTTTCAAAATTTGAATGTGTGGCTTTTTACATTTTTGTTTGCTTCGTTTCTTGGCATTATTTATTTCACCATAAAAAAACTGCCCCGTCTTTTAACAACGGAGCAGTTTTAAAATATTTGATTGCTTAAAAATCAAACCCGATAGCAAAATAAAATAGAGGTGAGCCACGGAATAATCCACGCATTTCCCAGGCTACATCGCCCTTTATAAAATAACCAAGCAATGTGCTTCTTGCACCAAAACCATAGCCACCGGCAAAAGGCCCTAATCCACCCGCTCTAACTTTAACTGTTAGCGGACTTGGCGCACCATCAATTGTTTGTGTAAAAACTTCTGTAGGTCTTTTTATATTTTTTATTGAACCATTCCATGCAGTTCCTAAATCAAAAAACTGTATTAGTTGAAAATTGCGCAGAAAAGCATTATTAATCGGACTGCTATAAAATGTTGTAAATACAGGCAATCTAAATTCACTGTTTACAACAAGATTATTATTGCCATTAGCAGCGTTTTGATCAAAGCCTCTTAAGTTTAAAGCAAGTGTTTGAAAAGCGTAAGGAACAGTTGGATCCGCAGTATTTATCTGGTTAAACTTGGGAAACAGCCATCCATCTTCACCACCTAAATAATATATAATTTTTGCCTCGCCGAAAGAAAAATCTCCTGCGCCACGCAGTGCCCAAATAAAATTGCGGTAAATTTTTAAATAGTGCCTTGCATCAAAGCCAAGTGTATAAGTTGGCTTACCCTGCAAGCTCGAACCGCCGCCTGCCGGCATAAAAAATTCTGAATAAATCTTCCAGCGTAAACCATTCCATATATTATCAGCAGTATTAACAGTATTATCATGAACGTATTCAATTCTTCCCTGCAAAGTATTAGCTACTGAATCTTTTAATTTAAGCACACCGGGAAAAAGTGCACCAGCCTGATAATATGGTCTTAATATGCCAATATCTTTTCGCAAACCAACTGTCATTCGCAGGCTCTTTACCTGGTCAAAAGGGTAAGAGACATTTGCCTGGTAAATGTTGGTGATAACTTCATTGTCGAAGAAATTTAAATCAATGCCTGTACCGCTGTCAACCCCCTGAAAAAATCCTGAATAATTTGTTACGTTACTGCGATAATAAGTAAGTCCCCAATCTAAACGTTTGCGATAATTTTGAAACGATACAAATGCATCTTTATCTGTAAGTGATGTACCAATTCTTAATCCGCCAATTAGTTTTACATCTTCCATAATATCGCTTACACCAACTCTGAAAGTAAAGTCAACTGCGTTGTTATTACTTAAATATATTGGCCCGCTTTGACTGTAACCACC
>JAICKT010000169.1 GCA_025927795.1 Parafilimonas sp.
CTGCGCAAAAATAATTGTTGATTTAAAATTTATTGCTGTTATAAAACCATTTATACAACTCTCCTTTAGGATTGGGCTTACCAAATCTTTATTCTTGCACTATCAGGTATATACATTTTATTTCCTGGTTGTACATTAAATGCTTTATAAAAAGGTTCGAAGTTTGAAAGCGGACCAAGCACTCTGTACTTGCCAGGTGAATGCGGATCAACATTTGCATAAAACCGCATTGTTTCCGGCTTTAATTTTTCGCGCCATATTTGTGCAAGAGAAAGAAAGAAACGCTGGTCTGGAGTAAAGCCATCAATTTTTGTTGTATCCTGACCTTCTTTTGTCATCTTAAAAGCATCATAAGCTATTGCAACGCCACCAATATCTGCAATATTTTCACCGGTTGTAAGTGCGCCGTTTATATGCACACTATCAATAATTACATAGTTGTTATAGAAATTAATTACCTGTTTTGATTTCGCAACAAACTTTACACTATCATTTTTTCCCCACCAGTTTTTTAAATTTCCATCTTTATCATATTGTGCGCCCTGGTCATCAAAGCCATGCGTCATTTCATGACCGATTACCATTCCAATTCCGCCATAATTAATTGCATCATCTGCGTTCGGATCAAAGAAAGGAAACTGCAAAATGCCCGCAGGAAAAACAATTGCATTATAAGTTGGATAATAACCTGCATTTATTGTTGGCGGCGTCATATCCCATTCCATGCGATCAACTTTTTTTCCTATTTTATTTATTTGATATTGATATTCATTTTTTGCACATGAAACAAGGTTCTCATAATATTTACTGCGATCAATAGTTACATTGCTGTAATCTCTCCATTTATCTGTGTATCCAATCTTCTTTAAAAATGCATGCAACTTATCTTTTGCAATTGCTTTAGTGCTGTCACTCATCCAATCGAGATTATCTATTCTTTTAGAAAAAGCAGCCTGTAGATTATTTACCAGATCAAGCATTCTCTTCTTTGCATCTTCTGTAAAATATTTTTTTACATATAGCCGGCCAAGATCATCACCGAGATTGTTATCAGTATTTTGTATCATTCTTTGCCAGCGGGGTTTTATTTGTTGCTGACCATTTAATGCCTTACCAACATATTCAAAACGTGCATTTACAAAATCGCTGCTTAATGCTGATGCTGCGCTGTTTAAAATATTAAAGCGTAAATAAAGTTTCCATGTATCAATCGGAATTGAAGTAAGCAACTCATTTAACTTAGAATAATAACCAGGCTGACTAACATTTATTGAATCTGTTTTTACGCCAACTGCCATAAGCGTTTTTTTCCATTCAAGTGCAGGCATTTGTTTATCAAGATCAGCTACAGCCATTTTATGATAATTGCTTTGCGGATCACGCAACTCTACCTGTGTTTTATGGCTTGCTGCTATTTGTTTTTCGAGTTCATACACCTGCGCAACTTCTATTGCTGCTTTAGAAGAATCATCGCCTGTAAGCATGAACAATTTTTTCATGTAGGTTTTATAAGCATCAACAATTTTTTGCGTTGCCGCATCTGTTTTAAAATAATAATCGCGGTCCGGAAGACCGATGCCTGTTTGAAAATATACTGCAATATTCACTGCACTGTTTTTATCATCAGGTGCTACACCAAGACCGAATATTGGATTGTCGTTTTGAAGTTGAAGTTCGTTTACATACTTCAATACATCATCTGTAGTTTTTATTGAATCTATTTTTTGAAGATATGGTTTTACAGGATCGTAGCCACGATTTTCGATAGTTGCAGAATCCATTCCCGAAGCATAAAAATCGCCAACCTTTTGTTCAATACTTCCGGATGATTGATTGCCTTTTGAAACTGAATCTAATATTTCATGCAAATGATCTCTTGTTCTGTAAAATAAATCATACG
Source organism: Parafilimonas sp. (assembly GCA_025927795.1). Lineage (GTDB taxonomy): Bacteria > Bacteroidota > Bacteroidia > Chitinophagales > Chitinophagaceae > Parafilimonas. The sequence continues at coordinate 1,901 of JAICKT010000169.1, forward strand.
CAGCGCCAATACCTGATTCTGTTGCAGGTATTTTTGCAGTATCAAGCCATTTGCCATTTACAAAATCAAAAAAATCATCACCAGGTTTAATAGATGAATCGAAATAGCTTGTTTCGATAAATTTTTGGGCAGGTTGCTGTTCTGTATTGCAAGACGCAAACAGAATTAAAAACATACAAGACACATAAAGTAGTTTTGATTTCATACGAAAAATTTAAAGCGTGTAAAATAAAACTTTTGAAAATAAGTAATTAAGTTATTTGATGAATGTCCTTAATTGTGTTATATACCGTTGAGAAAAGTTACAGCAACAATGCCTGCAGTTTCAGACCTTAACCTTGTATTGCCAAGACTAACCGGAATAAAGTTTTGTTTTAATGCTGATTCAATTTCCGTTGAAGAGAAATCACCTTCGGGACCAATTAAAATAAGTTTATTAGTTTTTTGATCTGTAAAGTCTTTAAGCGTTTGTTTTTTTTGATCTGCGCAATGCGCAATTAATTTTAGTCCGTCAAAACTTTCGTTTATAAATACATCGAATTTTTTTGGCTGATGTAATTGCGGTAAAAAAGTTTGCTGACTTTGCAGCATTGCAGAAATTAGAATACCACTCATTCTGTCATACCTGAAATTTTCTTTTTCTGTATGTTCACAAATAAGTGGAAAAATTTCTTTCACACCTATTTCAGTAGCTTTTTCCATAAACCATTCAAGTCGCGTTGGACTCTTTAGCAACGATATAGCAATAGAAATGTTTGTGGTTTGCGATTTATGATTTATGTTTTTTTCAATTCTTACTTCGCAATTCTTTTTATTTGCTTTTACGATAATTGCTGTATAAAGATTGCCTTTGCCATCGGTAAGGTTTAGTTGATCATTTTCTTTCATGCGCAAAACCTGAATGCAGTGTTTAGCAGTTTCCTCACTTAAAATATGATGTGGATATGAAATTGAAGGCTCATAAAAATAAGGCAGGCTCATGCCTAAAAATAACTAAACAATTAAACATGTACTTGAATTGTATAATAAGATTTATTGTTTTGCTTTGGTATGAAATAAGATTATTAACCCAATAATAGCGCCAATAAAGGCTGCCCACATTCCTGCTTTAAAAAAGCCTGCAATTGCAGAACACCCGGCAATTGAAACAAGCAAACAAGCTAATATAAATTCAAATAGCGGTTTCATAATTCTTCTTCTAAAAAAATTATGCCGATATTTTTTATTAGTGTTGTATGTGCGAAAACAAAATCTCCTGAGTATAAATTTTCTCAGATTAAAGCGCAATAATCTATTATAGTAATGCTTTAGCTTTTGCTACTACATTGTCAACAGTAAATCCATACGCTTTCATTACTTGTTCACCCGGCGCAGATTCACCAAATTTATCAATGCCTAATACATCTCCTTCATCGGTAACATATTTATGCCAACCCATTGGGGAAGCGGCTTCTATTGCTAAACGCTTTTTTAAATCAGGCGGAAAAATTTTTTCTTTATAATCCTGATCCTGTTTTTCAAATAATTCCCACGAAGGCATACTTACAACTCTTGCAGAAATATTTTCTTCTTTTAATTTTTGCTGCGCCTGCAATGCAAGGCTTACTTCACTGCCCGTAGCTATTAATATAACCTGCGCATTTTCGGATTCTGACAAAATGTAAGCGCCTCTTTCAAGCTCAGTTGCCTTTGTATATTTTTCCTGGTCAATGATTGGCAATTTTTGTCTTGAAAAAATTAATGTAACAGGACCATCTTTATGTTCTAAAGCAACGCGCCATGCTTGTGCAGTTTCGTTTGCATCTGCCGGGCGAATTAATGTAAGATTAGGAATAGAGCGCAATGAAGCAAGTTGCTCAACAGGCTGATGCGTTGTACCATCTTCACCCAAACCAATACTATCATGTGTGTAAATAAAAATTGGTTTTATTTTCATGATAGCAGCGAGGCGAATTGGCGGACGCATGTATTCACTAAAAATTAAAAATGTTGCACCATAAGGCGTGAATCCTTTTGTAACAGCAATGCCATTTAGCACAGAACCCATTGCATGTTCACGCACACCAAAATGAAAATTTCTTCCGCTATGATCGTCGCCTTCAAAAGAATTATATTTTTTAAGTAAGGTATCTGTTGACGGAGCAAGATCTGCGGCGCCGCCTATGAGCAACGGAAAATAATCTGCAATTGCATTTAATGTTTTACCTGAAGCACTGCGTGTTGCAATTTTTTCATCGCCTGAAAATTGTGGCAGTTTTTCTTTCCAGCCTTCGGGTAATTTATTTGCTGCAAAAAATTCGTATTCATTAGCAAGTTCAGGATATTTTTCTTTGTATGATTTATATAAATCATTCCATTTTTTTTCGCGTGCAGCACCTTTCTTTCCTTCTTTGCGATAATAATTTAATACTTCATCTGCAACAACAAAAGATTTATCAGGATCAAAACCCAAGTTTATTTTTGTTGCTTTTACTTCTTCTGCACCTAAAGGTGCACCATGAGCCTCGGGTGTATCAACTGCATGGGGACTGCCAAATGCAATATGTGTGCGAACCAAAATTAACGAAGGACGCTTTGTTTCTTTTTTAGCTTTATTAACAGCTCTGCTTATCGCTTTAATATCGTTACCATCATCAACCGTTTGTGTGTGCCAGCCATAAGCCTGGAAACGTTTTGCCACATCTTCATTATCAAATGCAAGTTTGGTATCTCCTTCAATTGAAATGTGATTATTATCGTACAGATAAATAATATTTCCTAATTTAAGATGACCTGCAAGAGAAGCCGCCTCTGAACTTACACCTTCCATTAAATCACCATCGCTGCAGATCGCATAAATTTTATAATCAAATAAATTAAAGCCATCTTTATTATAGCGTGATGCAAGATATTGTTGCGCTATTGCCATTCCAATACCATTTGCAAAACCTTGCCCTAAAGGTCCGGTTGTAATTTCAATACCATCTAATAAACCATATTCAGGATGACCTGCGGTTTTGCTGCCTAACTGTCTGAAGTTTTTAATATCATCAAGGGTTAAATTATAACCGGTTAAATATAAATATGCATATTGCAACATGCAGGCATGACCTGCAGATAAAATAAAGCGATCGCGATTTGGCCAATTCGGGTTTTTGGGATTATAGTTCATGGCATTCGTCCATAATACATGACCCATAGGCGCTGTACCCATTGGTGTTCCCGGATGTCCGCTATTTGCTTTTTGTACAGCATCAACTGCCAAAATGCGAACTGTATTAATACATAACTGCGTTAAATCTTTGTTCATTTTAATTTTTTGGGCAATTTATAATAAGGTTATTCATCTGCAAAAACCAATCCTGCTTTTTTGCAGGCAATAAACATTTCTGCTTTGCATATTATATACAGATATGTTCTTTAATTTTACAAATCTCTCATTTATGAAAAAACCGGTACTAACTTTTTTGATCTTTTTATTTTCGTTCACTGTGTTTTCACAACAACGAAAAATTATTTCTGATTGTACTATAACATATACTGTAAACAACACAGGTTCAAATACTAAAAATGATTTACAAGGTGCCTTAAAAACTATTTATATAAGTGGTAAACAAATAAGGATTGATCTGATTAGCAATACATTTAATCAAACAATTTTTTATAATGATAATACAGGTGAGGCTACTGTTTTAAAAAGCATCGGACAATCTAAATATATTTCAAATTATACAGCAGCCGAATGGCAAAAAGAAAATGCTGTGTATAATGGCATTAAAATTTCATTTACAAAAAACGTAAAAAAGATTTTAAATTACAATTGTAAAGAGGCACTGCTTCAATTAAAAAACGGTTATAAATACACGGTTTATTATGTGCCTGAAATTATTCCTTCTGTAACAGAAAATGATTTCGAATTTAAAAGCGTTCCCGGTCTTGTGCTGCAATATGAAACGAGTGTGCATAATCAAAAAATACAATATACTGCAAGCCAGCTAAGTTTTGATCCCGTTCCGGCATTTCGTTTTGAAATTCCAAAATCAGGATATAAAATCCTCAAATAAATTGAGCTTACTAATGTGAATTGGGAGAAGTTGGCGTTTTAAAAAGAGGAACCTTTACTTTATACTTATAAGGATAAACATAAGTTGTATTCCCATGCTGCATGCGGATCATAGACTGCCCTTCTATTGAATTAGCAGAATTTATCTGGTAAATATTCTGAGAACCGGTAAATTGAAACTGCGATAAGCTGAAAGTAGGAAAAGCGTTGGTTTTATAGTTGTTACGATTGAAATTTTTTAAACTTATTTTTTTATTGATGCTGCTGTCATCTCCAGCGTGACCTATAAAAGCTGCAAAGCCCTTCACGCTTAAAATAAAACATATAAGCAGAAAGAATTTCTTTGGTGTTAACAGCCTTTTCATAATGCAAAAGTAAAAAATTTTAACAAGATTTACAAATATTAAACGTAATATGATAAAGATTTGTTACAAAATTGGAAAAATAAATTTGGCGGTCTATCTTTCAGTAATCTTTAGTTTATGCACGAGCACTCTTTTAGCCGGAATGCCAATGAAATAGAGGAGTTATTAAAACAATACGAAGATTTAAAAAACGGCTCGCGAAAAGCATTTTTAGAAGAAGAAGCCTTTGAACTGATCATTAATTATTATGATGAAAAAGATAATTTTTCAAAAGCGCTCGAAATAGCAGAAACAAGTCTCGAATATTTTCCTTATTCCGCAACTTTACTTATAAAAAAAGCCGATCTTCTTATTGCAATGCATCAATATAAAGATGCTTTGGAAATATTAGAGCAAGCACAATTCTACGATGCACATGATATTGATATTTACATTTTGAAAACAGACGCTTATCTCGCACTTGATTTACAACAAAAAGCAGTTGATTTATTACAAGAAGTATTTTCCTTTTTTCAGGATGATGAGAAAATTGATTTGTTATTTGAGCTTGCAGATGTATATGATGATTACGAAGAGTTTGATAAAGTTTTTGATTGTCTTTGTTTAATTCTTGAACTTGAACCTGCAAATGAAGAGGCTTTATATAAAATTTGTTTCTGGACGGATTTCACCGGTCGCAATGAAGAAAGCATTCGTCTTCATCAGAAATTAATTGACGAACAACCTTATTCTGAACTTGCCTGGTTTAATTTAGGTTCTGCTTACCAGGGATTAAAATTGTATGAAAAAGCAATTGATGCTTATCAATATGCAATTGTAATTAATGAGAAGTTTGATTATGCTTATCGCAATATTGGCGATGCTTATATAAGATTGCGTAAGTATAAAGAAGCAATTGAAGTGTTGGAAAAAGTTGGTGAAATAACAAGACCGGAAGAAGTTATTTATGAAGCAATTGGTCATTGTTATCATCGTTTGGGAAATTTTGCACAGGCGCGGTTTAATTACAGGAAGGCATCTCACATGAATCCTTCTAACAGTAAACTGTATTATAAAATAGCTTTAACTTATATCAACGAAGAACAATGGCAAAGTGCGATAAAGCAACTTGATAATGCTTTGCGCATTAACCGCAATTCTCCTGAATATAATCTTGCTTTGGGACAATGTGCTTTGCAATTAAAAGATTATAAAGATGCTGTACATTATTTTAGTTTGGTTGTAAGAAGCAGACCAAAAAATGTTCGCGGATGGGAATCACTTATTAAATGCCTCCTTGAATCAAAACATTACGATGAAGCTGCTCAGCAGTGTATAGCTGCTTTAAAAAACACAGAAGGAAAATCAATCTTTTATTTTTTATACAGCACAGTTTTATTTGCTGCAAATAGAACGAAGGAAGCTTTAATTCAATTAGAAAATGGATTAAAGCAAACACCGCAATTCATAAGAAAGTTTGTTGAATTAAATCCGTCAATTCTGCAAAATCACCAGGTGGTTGATATGATTGCGCGTTATAAAAAAGCCAGAAGAAAAAAGTAATAACCATAAATTATTGCCTTAACACATAATCCTTCATCCCTTATTTTTGCCGCTTTAAAAAAAAAGGTACCTCAATGAATTTTCGATTAACACAATTGCCCGAACGCACACAAAAACCACGCATTCATGGTTTAACAATGGTAATGGATAAAGGCTTAAGTATTGAAGAAGCAAAAAATTTTTTGAGTATTGCACATCCGCATGTAGATATTTTAAAACTTGGTTTTGGAACTTCATTCGTTACACCTAATCTAAAGGAAAAAATTGAAGTTTATCAAGCGTATGATATTCCTGTATATTTTGGAGGAACACTGTTTGAAGCTTTTCTTATACGCAACCAGTTTGATGATTATATATCAATTTGTAAAGACTATAATATTTCTTATATGGAAGTTAGTGATGGTTCCATCACCATTCCGCATGCAGAAAAATGTGGCTACATAGAAAAGCTAACAAAACACGGAACTGTATTAAGCGAAGTTGGATCGAAAGATGAAGCCAATATTTTTCCGCCATATAAATGGATTGAACTAATGAAAGCAGAACTTAGTGCAGGTTCTACTTATGTAATTGCAGAAGCGCGTGAAGCAGGAAACGTTGGTTTATATCGTGGCACAGGTGAAGTACGGCAGGGATTGGTACAAGAAATATTAACACAGATTTCAGAAGAAAAAATTATTTGGGAAGCTCCGCAGAAATCACAGCAATTATATTTTTTGGAACTGCTTGGGTGCAATGCAAACTTTGGAAACATCGCGCCCACTGAAGTAATTCCATTAGAAGCAATGCGTATAGGTTTAAGAGGCGATACTTTTAATCTGTTTCTAAAAAAATAAATTACAAATGCGGCAGTATGGTTTAATAGGATACCCGTTGACGCATTCTTTTTCAAAAAGATATTTTACCGAAAAATTCATTAAGGAAAATATTGATGCCGAATTTTTAAATTTTGAAATAAAAGAAATTAAGGAAGTTGGTAAAATTTTTTCTGATTATCCGCAGCTTAAAGGTTTAGGCATTACCATTCCGCATAAAAAGAATATCATTCAATACACAGATAAATTTTCTGATGTTGTAAGAGATACCGGCGCCTGCAACTGCATAAAAATTACGGCAGCAAAAAAAACAGGATTTAACACAGATGTTATTGGTTTTGAAAAATCATTTGCAAAAAATTTATGGCCGCATCATAACAATGCATTGATATTGGGAACTGGTGGCGCTGCAGTTGCTGTTGAATATGTTTTAAACAAGCTCGGCATTCAGTATTCATTTGTTTCGCGCAAAAGAAATGAAAATACTTTTTTATGGCAGCAATTAAATAAAGAAATTATAGAAGATTTTCCTATCATTATAAATTGTACTCCACTTGGCACTTTTCCTGAAACTGATCAGGCACCGGCAATCCCTTATCAATATTTAACACC
>JAICKT010000243.1 GCA_025927795.1 Parafilimonas sp.
ATATTCAAAAATTCTCGTGATTAATTTGTATGAATAACCACAACAACCTTTATTATAATGTTTAAAATTGAGCATTGAATATTGCGTGTTGAATATTGAATATTTAATTATCATTTCAAAATTAAATCAATGCCCAATCGAAAACCGGCAACCAGTAACCGGCAACAACAACAACACATAAAAGACCTCATCAACAAACATTCTTTTTTTGAAGATGTATGGGATGTTGTACGGCAAATTCCAAAAGGTCGTGTTACAAATTATGGTGCCATTGCAAATTATCTTGGTACAAAAATGAGTGCCCGCATGGTGGGCTGGGCAATGAATGCAGCATTTTATGCAAAACCAAAAGTACCTGCACATCGTGTTGTAAATAGAAATGGAATGCTGAGTGGCAAAGCGCATTTTGCAACACCTGATTTAATGCAGCAACTTTTAGAAAAAGAAAAAATAGAAGTGAGAAAAGATAAGGTAGTAAAGTTTAATGAATTGTTTTGGGACCCGGCAAAAGAGTTAATCTTGTAACTGCATTCATGAAAAAAATTTTTACCAATCTAACATTCTGGGTACTGATTGCCATTACTGCAGGAGTATTGATTGGAAACTTTGCACCGCAAATTGCGAGATATCCTGTTTTGCAAAAATCTTTTAAAACAAATGTTTTGGGGCAGGAAGTGAAGTTTGGTGTTACACTCGCCGAATTTCTTGGTGATTTTTTTATCAACCTCGTAAAGCAATTAATTACACCTATTATATTTCTTACCATCACACTCGGCATCAGCAACATGGCTGATTTAAAAAAAACAGGCAGACTTGGCGCAAAAGCAATTTTATATTTTGAAATAATGACAACATTCGCTTTGCTGATTGGAATTGTTGTTGCACACGTAATACAACCCGGTGCATCAGTAAATACATCAAACATTAAAACCGGTGATATTTCAACCTATACAAAAATGGCGCAGGAATTTAGCTGGCTGCAGTTCTTAAAAGACAATATCACCATACAGGTTTTAATTCTTGCCATTATCGTGGGCATTGTTTTAAACAACATGAAACGCAAACAAAAAATAATTGGCGCTTTAAATGTATTATCAAAATATGTTTTTATTGTGTTGCGGTTTGTAATGTATTTAGCGCCGCTGGGTGCTTTTGGCGGAATGGCTTACACTGTTAGCAAATTTGGCTTGAATGCTTTATTGCCTTTAGGTAAATTAATGTTGAGTGTTTACACCACTTGTTTAACTTTTATTTTCCTTGTTTTAGGATTGATGTTGCGCTATTACAAACTCAGCATTCTTAAATTTTTAAATTATATAAAAGAAGAATTGCTGATTGTGTTAGGCACATCATCATCCGAAGCAGGTTTGCCCGCATTAATAGAAAAATTAGAACGCGCAGGTTGTTCGCAGCAAGTAACAGGTTTAGTTGTTCCTGCAGGTTATTCTTTTAATCTTGATGGTACTACAATTTACCTTTCGATGGGCGTTATGTTTTTAGCGCAGGTGTACAATGTTCATTTATCCGCACAACAAATTTTAACCATTATTGGTGTATTGATGATAACATCTAAAGGCGCTGCAGGCGTTACCGGCAGCGGGTTTGCGGTACTTGCATCTACATTAACCGCTGTAAAAGTTATTCCGGTTGAGGGTCTTGCTTTATTAATTGGTGTTGACAGGTTTATGAGTGAAGCGAGGGCACTTACAAACTTTATTGGCAATGGCGTTGCAACACTTTGGCTCTCGAATAATGAAAAAGAGTTTGACAGGAAGAAGATGATAAAAGAATTTGATTGACCTCACCTTAATCCTCTCCAAAGGAGAGGACTTTTGAAAACTTTATAATTTAAAATTGCTGAAATTAATCATAGAGGTTCTTGCCATTCTCCTTCGGAGAAGGGTTGGGATGAGGTCATTATTCATTGATTATTTTTATCGGGCGTATCATCTTAGAAAATTTATTTTTCGCTAAGACTTTTTAGCGTGATGTATTTATTTATATCACTATAATTAAAACCTTTTGCTTTCATATCTTTTATCCATTCAGGCGTTATACCCATTGCTTTTATAGCAACAGCATTATCCAGTGAAATATTTTTATAACCAACTGATGCAAATGAATTAAGAAACTCTGGCGTAATATTTTGAGATTTCAAAGCCACTGCATTATCTAACGAAATATCATTGTAACCTGCATCTTTAAATGATTTAATATAATCAGGCTGAACACCTAAAGCTTTAAGCGAAATGAGATTATCAATATCAACGTCTTTATATCCTGCATCTTCGAATGATTTAATAAACTGCGGTGTAATATTTTGCGCTTTCATAGCAACAAGATTTTCTGAAGAAATATTTTTATAACCCAGCGTCTGGAATTCTTTTACATATTCAGGCGTTACACCAACTGCTTTCATTGAAACTAATTGCTCTGCATCAATATCATCATAACCGAGCGTCTTAAAAGAGTTTGCATAAGCTGCGTCCACATTCAGCGCTTTTAAACTCACAACATTATCTGCAGACATCGTTCCGCCTTTGCCAGTTGTTTTCGGCAGCTTGTTTAAGTAATCTTTATCAATGCCCTGCGCTTTAAAACTAATCAGTTGTTCCAGTGAAATATCTTTATAACCTGCATCCCTGATTTCTTTTATGTAAGCGCCGTTTACATTCAATGCTTTCAGTGCAGTAAGATTTTCCATGCTTACATCGTTATAACCATTTGTTTTTATTTCATCAATAAAAGTCTTATCTACTTTAAGTGCACACAATGCAACAACATTATCTTTTCCAATATCGTTAAAGCCTTCATCTTTCAACATCTGGAAATATCCTTTGGTAACATTTACAAAGAAAAAAGTCATCAGGTCTTCATCATCTATTTTCCCAATGTTTTGTGCCGACATATAATCTTTAAAATCTTTATTGGGTTCAAATTTATACCTGCCCATTCCCTGGTTACCATCAAATTTGCCATTAAAATTCATAGTACCAGATTCTCTTGTTAACTTAAAATCACCATTCGTTCCTCTCGGAAGATTTGGAAAATCGCTTAAAGAAAATTCTGAACCGTTATAATTATCATGGTCGCTTTCATCTTGCGTAAAACGAAATCTTATCTCATTGTCTTTAATTGTAGCAAACCAATAACCTTCTGTTTTTATATCATTATAATGTTCTGTTTTTTTATCTGCGCTTGCAGTTTTATTGTCTTGTGCTTTTACGATTGGTTCGTTTAAAAGACTGGCAAGAACAACAAGCAATGGCAAAAGGAAAAAATATTTCCATGCTGTATGTATGCTGGATTTTTTTGTGTTCATCATGGTAATTCGTTTTTTTAGTAATGATTGATTATAATTTGTTGTTAGACTTAGAGGGAAATGCGGCGCAGAAACTTTTAGAAGACTTAACTGGTAATTTGATTTTTCTACTTCTTCTTTTTGAACGAGCTGGTCGTCTGTAAGAAATTCGAGATTGCTTTCTACTTCTTTGCGATACAACCATGCAAATGGATTAAACCACTGAAAAATTAAAACCAGTTCTGCAAATAAAATATCTAAACTATGTTTTTGCTGTATGTGAACTTTCTCGTGCTGCAAAATCTGATTGTAAACATCCCATTCATATTTTTCAGGATTGATAAAAATGTTATTGCCAAAAGAACAAGGCGCTTTATCACCTTTCACTTCAACGATACGAAACTTTCCATCTTTTATTACAGGATTTGAATAAACACGATACAGCAGGATAATTATTTGCAAAAGAAAATTCAATGCAAAAACAATCACACCAAACCAATACAACCAAACTGCCCATTGCAATAGTTGATTAAATGAAAAACTGTTGCTGCTTTTAGTTTCTGTGTTTGGCTGAACAGAAGTTGTATTATTCGTATTTATATTTTTATCCGATTCACTATTTTTTACGGGAACAATATGATTAGTACTGATTGCAGAGGTTTCATTTTTTCTTAATGAAAATTGTTGCGGAACGTGGATGAGCGGCAAACTGAATGCAATCAGCAAACAAAGCATAAGCACATACCTGTTCACCTTGTAAAAAGTTTCTTTCTTCAGCAGTAATTTATAAAAGCAGACACAAGCTGTTAGTATTAAACCAACATTTAAAATATATGGTATCATTTTTTATTTGATTTAATGATTTTCAAAACTTCTTTTAATTCTGCTTCGCTTAGCCTTTCTTCCTTTGCAAAAAATGCCAGCATTTTTGGATAGGAATTATCAAAGTAATCTTTTACAATATTTTTCATTGCATGCTTCTGATAATCTTCTTTTGAAATTGTAGGATGATACTGGTAAAGGTTTCCAAATATTTCATGACCAAGAAATCCTTTCTCTTCTAAAATTTTTACAATAGTTGCCACGCTGTTGTAATGTGGCTTGGGATCAGGAAGATGAGGAATTACTTCTTTTATAAATGCTTCATTAAGCTCCCAAAAAACCTGCATGATTTGTTCTTCTCTTTTAGCCAGCTTTACCATTGATTTAATTTTTGTGCAATATACTACTAATTAATTAGTAGCAAAACTAATTTTTTAGGAGCGGTAAAAATTTTAAGAATTAAATGGCGATTTTATAGTTAATCATTAGGTTTATTATTTTATAGTTTCGATTTAGAAATAAACAAACATGTTAGCTTGAGCTTATGCTAAAATTTCAACTCAAATATTTATTCTCGCTGCAATATATTTTTAATTGAAGTTTTAATTGCGCTGTTTGTTCATCACAATTTCATCAGATCATTTAGCGAATAGACATACTAACCATTTATAAATCAGTGCAGGTTTTTAACATGATGAACCGGTAACCAAATAATAAACGTTGTGCCCTTGTATAAAACAGAACGTGTTGTAACAAATCCTTTATGTTGTTCAATAATTTTTTTTACAATGCTTAAACCAATACCCGTTCCGGAATATTCTTCTTTCCCATGCAAACGCTGAAACAGTTGGAAAATCTGTTCGCTATATTCCTGGTTAAAACCGATGCCGTTGTCTGAAAAAGTTAACTCTGCATACTGTTGTTTTGGGTTTATTAATTCTTTAGTTAATACTTTGTCACCCGTAACAATCTTTGACTGAATATTTATCTGCGGAATATCTTTTGAGAACTTCAAAGAGTTACTTATAAGATTTGAAAAAAGCTGATGCATTTGCAACTCATTCGCTTCTATAACCGGCAACTTATCACTTTTTATAATTGCTTTTTTTTCTTTGATGAATAATTCAAAGTCAGTCAGAACATCGTCAAGTATTTTATTCAAATCAATGTGGTTATAATCAATACCGGTTTTTGAAATGCGGCTATAGTTGAGTATTGATTGAATAAGTTCGCTCATTCTTTGTGCAGACAACTTTACCTTCTCAAAATATTTTCGTGTTATTTCTTCTTCGTTCTTATGCTTTTCAATAAGAAGAATAAATGTTTGAATTTTCCTAAGCGGCTCCTGCAAGTCGTGGCTGGCGATGTAATTGAATGATTCAAGCTCCTCGTTTGCTTTTACCAATTCTTTTGTTCGTTGAGCAACTTCTTGTTCTAATTTTTCCGAAAAAGTTTTTTGAACATGAATATCTGTTAATGCACCAATCCATTTTAAAACATTGCCTGATTCATCTTTTATCGGTTCGCCTGCTGTGTAATGCCAGCGATATTCTCCTTCTTTATTTTTTATGCGTACTTCATATCTGAATGGTGTTCCTGCTTTGGAATCTTCCTTCCATCTTTCCATAATCATGTCCCATTCATCAGGATGCAACATAGCTCTCCACGCTTCGCTAACATTATTAATTCCGGAATATCGCTCCCAGCCTTTTGAGCCATATTCAATAATTCCGTTTGTATTTCTTACCCAAACCATTTGTGGCAATGCTTCAGCCAGTGTGCGAAAACGGTTTTCACTTTCGCGCAAAGCAATTTCTGCTTTCTTGCTTTCGGTAACATCTGTTACAGTTGTAAGTATAAACGAAAGCTTACCGGCTTCATCATATACCGGAGTAGAATTCGATAAAACCCACAATGCCGTTCCATCTTTTTTATTAATGAACTGCGAAGTTATTTCTGTTGATTTGCCGGTTGTTATTGCAATATATACTGAGCCTTTTTCGTGTGATCTTTTGTTACCTGCTTCATCAAGTATCATGAATGTATCATGAAGATGTTTTACAAATTGCTGCATGTTGGGTGCTGCCATTACCTGTTCTACAGAATCATAACCCATCAATTTTGCACCGCGTTCATTTATGTATTCAATACTTTGCTGGTTATTGAATTGATAAATACCTGAAGGCACATTTTTAAACGTTATTTCGAGTTGTTCTTTTGTGCGGCGTAATGCAACTTCTGCTTCTTTTTGCTCTGTAATGTCTCTGTTCACTCCAACCGTTCCCAGTATTTTTCCGTCTTTGTTTTTTACATAAGCTACAGATGCAAGCACATGAATCTTTTTTCCGTCCTTCTTTTTTTGCACAACTTCTCCTTTCCAAAAACCATTTGTGTCCAATATAGCTTGCCACAATTTGCGCTGCTCTTCAGATGAACTAATCGTTATTATTTCCCGTGCCGGCTTACCAATTACTTCTTCAGCCTTCCAGCCATACATTAATTCAGCTGCTTTATTCCAACTGGTAATGTTATAACCTTCTTCCTGAGTTGATGTGCAGATTACAGCATCGGCTATGCTATCTGAAACAGTGGCAGAAAATTCAAGGTCACGATTTACGTCTTCAATCTTTTTACGGGCAAGCACTTGTTCGGTAACTTCAATAGAAGTGGCAATTGTTCCGGTTACA
>JAICKT010000603.1 GCA_025927795.1 Parafilimonas sp.
AGGAGAAAATTTTGTTTTGCTTGGTACCAGCGGCTGCGGTAAAACAACCACTTTAAAAATGATTAACCGTTTGATTGAACCATCAGCCGGCAGCATTTTTATTAATCAAAAAAATGTGCTCGAAGAAAAGGCAGAGATGTTGCGAAGAAATATTGGTTATGTTTTGCAGAATACAGGTTTATTTCCACATTATACCGTTTCAGAAAATATTGCTGTTGTGCCAAATCTTTTTAAATGGAATAAAGAAAAAATAAAAATGCGTGTTACTGAGTTAATGGAGAAACTGCATTTATCTTCTCAATATTATAATGCATTTCCCAATGAATTAAGTGGCGGACAACAACAGCGTGTTGGTCTCGCGAGAGCGTTAGCCGCAGATGCTTCAATATTATTAATGGATGAGCCTTTTGGTGCGCTTGACCCAATTACAAGAACACATGTACGCAACGATTTTAAAAACCTTGAAGAATTTCAAAAGAAAACAATTGTATTAGTTACGCATGATGTGCAGGAAGCATTTGAATTGGCCGACAGAATTTGTTTAATGGACAAAGGAAAAATTGTTCAAACAGGAACACCGGCAGAACTACTCTTTAAACCCACAAATGATTTTGTAAGAAGCTTTTTTGATGAGCAAAGATTACAGTTAGAATATAAAAAAGGATGTATTGAAGAATAAGTATTAAAATAAATAACAGAACAATCAACTTTAGGATATGAAAAGGAATAAGAAATATCATAAGAACATTAATGGAAAAAAGATAAATAGGAATAGAAATTTCAATTGATAAAAATATTTGGAACGCTTTAGAATTTTTTAGTTTGAATGAAAATGAAATGCTGGTTGCGAAAAATAATAATCAAACAAAAAAAATAAATTATGCTTCGCTGATAAAAGCGTTCAGCGATTATAAAAAAGCAAATTGATGTAAACTAAAATTTTGAAGTTAATAATATAAATTTTGTTTTATGAACGTCATGTCGAGGAACGAGACATCTCCGGAAATTAAACAGTTTAATATTCAAGAGATTTCTCCTAACCTCGGAATGACGACTTTAAATTAAAACAATGGAGCAACAGCAAAGTTTGTGGGAATTTATTGTTCAGCAAAAAAGTAAATTGCTCGATCAAACGATTGCACATATTGGTTTAACTTTTATCTCTTTACTAATTGCCGTTTTAATTGGTTTGCCGCTGGGGATTTTCATAGCAAGAAAAAGAAAAGCTGCAGGCATTGTTTTAAACATAGCCGGCGTTTTACAAACAATTCCAAGTATTGCATTGCTTGGTTTTATGATTCCGTTATTAGGTATTGGTGCGTTGCCTGCAATTACCGCATTGTTTTTATATGCGCTGTTGCCAATCATTCGTAACACATATACCGGAATAAAAGAAGTTAATCCAAGTGTTACAGAAGCCGCTACAGCAATGGGTTTCAGCAAATGGCAAACATTAACAAAAGTTGAGTTACCACTTGCATTTCCCGTAATTCTTGCAGGCATAAGAACAGCAACAGTAATTAACGTTGGCGTGGCAACATTAGCTGCTTATATAGCTGCAGGTGGTTTGGGCGAATTTATTTTTGGCGGTATTTCACTCAATAACACCAACATGATTTTAGCAGGCGCCATTCCTGCCGCGCTGCTTGCAATAATTTTTGATTTTTTATTATCTCGTGTTCAAAAACTCAACCTTAAAAAATTACGTATAGCTGTTTGGCTAATGCCGTTTATTATTTTATTGTTATCATCTTTTTATGTAATTCCATCTTTTGAAAAAAATAAATTGCTTGCAGGTTTTACGCCGGAATTTATGGGCAGGCAGGATGGTTATCTTGGGTTAACATCAACCTATAAACTAAACATAAAAAATGTTGTTATTAGTGATGCGGTAATGTATAAAGCGGCATATGAAAAAAAACTTGATGTTATCAGCGGGTATAGTACAGACGGGCGTTTGAAAGCAT
>JAICKT010000079.1 GCA_025927795.1 Parafilimonas sp.
ATACGCGTTAGGCAAATCAATAAAAGGCAATGCATGTGGATGCGTTGGATTTATTCTGCCCACAGCTTCACGAAATTTTCCTGCTTTCAATTGCAGCTTTGCAGGCAAAGAAAGCGTAGTTAAATAACCTTCTTCTACCGTAGCACCATATTTTCCTGTTACAGGATCTCTGCCGAATGAAAGAAAAAAATCTGCTCGTGCGTAAGGATCTACGGTTGCCTGTAATGAAATTTCCGTTTCATTTAAATACATATCAAAATTCTTTTCGCCTTTGCTTATGTATGATGATTGGAAATCGCCGATAACTCCAATGTCAGGATTAAAAGAAAGGCTCGAACGTGGTTGTGCGGTAGCAGGTTGTTCTGTTGTATTTGCCTGCATTTGTGCTTCAACCTGTTTTAATAAAGCAGAATCTGCAGGGTTGGTTGCTGAAGTGCTATCAACAACTTGTGCGAGTGAAAAGTTTACTATACATAAACAAGCAATTAAAAAAATCGTATAAATAGCAAACTTTGAATTTTGTTTAAACTTCATGTAAAAATTTTAGCGTAATAATTCTAGTTGAAAAGACCGGAAGAATATTAATTTCTTCTCTTAAAATAATTATGCTAAAACTGGTGGCGCACGATCTGAATTGCTGAATGAAAATAAATGTGGAATGGCGGGTTCGCAATCTGCAAATAAAATTTCTTTTGAAACTGTAATATTTTGAAGAATGCTGTTGGCTGATTGAAAAAATTCCGGGAGCGTAAGTTGTAAAGCGCAGCAATAGTTATGTGGTGTATTTAAAGCGCTCTGATTTTTATCAGATTGCAACTTATAATTATGATCATGAAAATGTGCATGAATTAGTTGCCCCGTGCCCGAAGCAAGTAAAAAAACTACTGAAAAAAATATGGAAATAAGTTTCCTTATTATCTGATTCATGAATAAAATGCAAAATTAAAGATATGATTTTGGTTTTGATTGAAGCGTTAAATCGCTTAAGGCTTTTTATTTATCGCTTGTGTTGTTTTATGCAAACGCGGTTAAGTTATATTTGCAGCCAATTTCAGTTATGACCATTCACCGCGAAGGATATAAAATTATTGCAGTAAGCATATTATCTTTTGCAATTATTAATATACTATCTTTTTATTTCTTTAATGGGCCGTGGCGATGGTTAGCTTTAATCATTTTAATCGCCAGTTTTTTATTGCTGATTTTTATTGTTTTGTTTTTTCGTGTACCTAAACGCAGCTTAACCTTTTCTGAAAATAAAATAGTTGCTCCTGCAGACGGAAAGGTTGTTGTTATTGAAGAAGTAACGGATACCGAATTTTTTAATGACAAACGCATACAGGTAAGCATTTTTATGAGTCCGGTTAATGTTCATTTAAACCGTGCACCGGTTAGCGGCACTGTTGTTTACAATAATTATTACAAGGGGCAATATCTTGTGGCATGGCATCCCAAATCATCAACTTTAAACGAACGGCATAGTATTGTTTTAGAAAATTCTAACGGCTTAATTTTAGTAAAACAAATTGCCGGTGCTATGGCAAAACGTATTTGCAATTATGCTTTGCCGGGAAAAAAATTTGAGCAGGGTGAAGAATTTGGCTTTATAAAATTTGGCAGCCGTGTAGATGTATTGCTCCCAACAAATATTAAGATTGAAGTACAATTGGGGCAAATGGTAAAATGCGGAATTACTGTGCTCGCATCGTTTAATTAAAATCAATCAGCTTAATAATTTCGATAAGATATTTTTCATCTGTTTCATCAAAATTATTTAATGATGTGCTGTCCACATCAAGTACCGCAACAACTTCTTCATCTTTAAAAGCAGGAATTACAATTTCAGATTTAGATAAGCTGCTGCATGCAATATGACCAGGAAATTTTTCAACATCATCAACAATAATTGTTTTTCTTTCAGCCCAGCTTGTACCGCAAACACCCCTACCTTTTTTTATTCTTGTGCATGCTACCGGACCTTGAAAAGGACCAACAACTAATTCATCATTCTTCACTAAATAAAATCCAATCCACAGCCAATTAAATTGTTCTTTTAAAGCAGCACAAACATTTGCCAGGTTTGCAATTAAATCTGTTTCGCCTTCAAGCAAACCTTTCATTTGAGGTAATAAAGATTGATATTGTTCTTCTTTTGTTCCCTGGATGATGTTTAAATCTTCTGACATACGAATTATTTTAAAATATTTCTTCCAGCTCTTTTAAATGATGTATAATATAAGTAGGTTTTGCATTTGTTTCTACATGCAAATGATTTACAAAAATGGTATCTAACCCAGCATTCATGGCGCCTTTAATATCTGCATCAAGGTTATCTCCTATCATAATACTTTCATCAAGGCTTGCGCCGGTAATATGCAAAGCAAACTCAAAAATTTCTTTATTTGGTTTTAAACTGTTTGCTTTTTCAGATGTAATTATTTCTTTAAAATATTTTGTAAGATTAGTATTAGATAATTTGCTGTATTGAATACTATCAAAGCCATTCGTAATTAAATGCAGCACATATTTTTTTTCAATCAGGTATTCCAAAATTTCAATCGTGTAAGGAAATAAGTTTTTACGATTGGGTAATTCATTTAAAAACTGAGCTGCCAATAATTTTGCCAATGCTTCGTCTGCTATTTTAAATTCAAGTAAAGAAAGCCACATACGTTTCCATCTTAATTCTTCCTGCTTTATTGTTCCTGCAGTATAACGCTTCCACAATTGATCGTTATGAAAACAGTATTGCTTAAAAAACAATTCAAAATCATTTACTCCTTTTGCTTCTAAATTATTTAAGGCACAAAGTTGTTGCAGGGTTTCTTTCGCGTTGGCTTCAAAATCCCAGAGTGTGTGGTCAAGATCAAAAAATAAATGTTTGTATTTAGTTGACTGCTCTAAAATCATCTTAAAATTTTATTCATAGTTTAGTCGGCAAATTTCACAACAAAAAATTTAAATCATGAGTTTTCAAAACTCCCCTTTAGGGGCTGGGGGTTTGAATGTTATAATAACAGGTGCATCTAAAGGTTTGGGAAAAGCGATTGCAGAAAAATTTGCAGAAGCAGGTGATCATCTTATTATTTGTTCAAGAAATGAAAACATATTATTTGAGACAAAACAGGAATTACTCAAAAAAAAACCTAATTGCAAAATAGAAGTAATGGCAACTGATTTAAGAAAAAAAGAAAATGCAATTGCGTTTGGTAATTTTTGTCTTCAATTTGGAACAGCGGATATTCTTATCAATAATGCAGGAAGTTTTGTTCCAGGAAGCATCCATATTGAACCTGAAGGTGCGCTTGAAGAAATGATGGAAACAAATCTTTACAGCGCTTATCATCTTACAAGAATTTTATTACCAAAAATGATGGAAGCAAAAAGCGGACATATATTTAATATGTGTTCAATCGCTTCCATACAAGCATATCCAAATGGTGGAAGTTACAGTTTAAGTAAATGGGCTTTGTTGGGTTTGACAAGAAATTTGCGTGAAGAAATGAAACCATACAATATAAAAGTTACCGCAATTATTCCAGGTGCAGCCTATACAGATTCATGGAATGAAAGTGGATTAAATGAAGACAGATTTATGAAACCGAATGATATTGCAGAAATGGTTTATGCTGTTTCTCAACTTTCACCGCAAACTTGTGTAGAAGAAATTATTTTAAGACCGCAATTGGGAGATTTGTAATTACTAAATATGCTTATATCTATGCCTAAACCATGTCGAATAAAATTTTAGAGCAAAAATTTTATTAAAAATCAATTATTTATACAGATACGATAAAAATAATTGCTTTATTAATTGTTTATTCTGAAGTAAAAATGCATCTTCGCGCTCCAAAAAAATTATACCCGGGATGGCGGGTTTTAAAACAAAAATTAAAATGAGCAACTTACATTTCACAACAAAACATGCAAACGAGGCTACCGTGCAGCGTAACTGGTACGTTGTTGACGGCACCAATCAAACCGTTGGGCGCATGTGTTCAAGAATTGCTGCTGTGTTACGCGGCAAGAACAAAGCTTATTACACGCCTCATGTGGATTGCGGCGATTTTGTAATCGTAACCAATGCAGATAAAGTAAAATTTACGGGAAATAAATTCGATCAGAAATTTTATCAAAATTTCAGTGGTTACCCGGGTGGTTTAAAAGAAGAAGCTGCAAGAGACCTTATAAAACGCAGACCTGAAGCCGTACTGGAACGTGCTATAAAAGGTATGTTACCTAAAAATCGCCTCGGCAGAAAAATGTTTAAAAAATTATTTGTGTATGCAGGTGATCAGCATCCGCATAGTGCACAACAACCTAAAGAATTAAAATTCTAATTGTAAATATCAATTCCGCATACATGGAAAAACAAAAAAATGCAGTTGGTCGCCGTAAAGAAGCAGTAACGCGCGTTTTCATAAATAAAGGCAACGGTAAAATAACTGTAAACGATAAAGATTATAAGGAATATTTCTCACTGGAATATTTACAAAACCAGGTTGAATCTCCTTTAAAAACTATTGAATCACTTGACAAGTTTGATGTAGTTATTAATGCATCAGGTGGCGGTGTAAAAGGACAAGCAGAAGCCGCAAAGCTTGGCATAGCACGCGGGTTACTTGAAATTAATCCTGAATATCGCCCTGTTTTAAAAGCAGCAGGTCTTTTAAAACGTGATCCACGCAGTGTTGAGCGTAAAAAATTCGGTCATAAAAAAGCGCGCCGCAGTTATCAATTTTCTAAACGTTAATCATTCAAATCATTTAATTATAATTCATGGAACAAAACACTTCATTACAACAGCAATTACTCGAAGCAGGTGTGCATTTTGGTCACTTGCGTAAGAAGTGGAATCCTAAAATGTTGCCTTACATTTTCGCAGAGAAAAAAGGCATTCATATTATCGACCTTAATAAAACTGTTGATTGTTTGCAGGAAGCTTCTGCAGCTTTAAAGCAAATTGCAAAAAGCGGCAAGAAGATAATGTTTGTTGCAACAAAAAAACAGGCAAAAGAAATTGTAAACGAATGTGCCCGCCGTGTGAACATGCCGTTTGCAACAGAACGCTGGCTTGGTGGCATGCTTACAAATTTCAACACAGTACGTAAAAGCGTGAAAAAAATGCAGAGCATTGAAAAAATGTTGAGTGATGGAAGCGCTGAAAGCCTTACAAAAAAAGAACGCCTTACTTTAAGCCGCGATAAAGAAAAAATGGAAAAAGTTTTAGGTGGTATTGCGCAATTAGGTCGCTTACCGGCAGCATTATTTTTGGTTGATATTGGTCATGAGCATATTGCTTTGGCTGAAGCAAAACGTCTTGGTATAACTACGTTTGGAATGGTTGATACCAACAGCGACCCGAATAAAGTTGATTATGCTATTCCGGCAAATGATGATGCTACAAAATCTATTGCCATCATTACAAATTATGTTACTGCAGTAATTGCTGAAGGTCTCGCTGAAAGACAAGCTGCAAAAGATGAAGAAACAAATCTTCCTTCTGAAGAAACTGATAATGAAGCAGAAAAAAGAGCTGCACGTTTACAGGCAGAAGCAGAAGCAGAAGGTGGTCGCAGACGCGGCGGTAGTGGTGGAAATAATGAAGGCTCAAAAGTACGTGGTGGTATAACAAAGCGCCGTGTACCAAGCCGCAGACCTGCAGGTGGCGGAGGCGGTGGACCAAGATAAGTTCAGTCGAAAAATTTTATTATAATAATTGAGGCTGCTGTTGCAGCCTTTTTCAAAATATAAATACAGGAGAAATAATAATGAGTACAGCAACTATATCAGCAGCAGAAATTAATAAACTACGCCAGGCAACAGGCGCCGGCATGATGGATTGCCGCAAAGCATTAACAGAAACAAACGGAGATTTTGAAGCAGCTATTGACTGGCTGCGTAAGCAAGGACAAAAAGTGGCTGCAAAACGCAGTGACCGTGAAGCAAGAGAAGGTGTTGTGCTTGCAAAAACAACGGATAATAATAAATCAGGAATTATTGTTTGCGTGAGCTGCGAAACAGATTTCGTTTCAAAGAATGCAGACTTTGTTGCCTTTGCACAAAGCATTGCAGATGCAGCAATAAAAAATAATACAAAAAATATTGATGAATTAAATGCAGCAGATGTAAACGGCTCTAAAGTTTCAGATTTAGTAAATGATAAGCTGGCATCCATTGGTGAAAAAATCGGCATTACAAAATTTGAAAGAATTGATGCGCCTTATGTTGCTTCATATATTCATGGTGCAAACAGAATGGGTGTCTTAGTTGGTTTGAATAAAGATGCAGCAGAAGCAGGAAAAGATATTGCCATGCAGATTGCAGCAATGAATCCTGTTGCTGTTGATGCAGCTTCAGTACCGGCAGAAACAATAGAACGCGAAAGAAATATTGCCATCGATCAAATGAAACAAGACCCGAAAATGGCTGGAAAAACTGATGAAATGCTTGGTAAAATTGCGCAGGGAAAACTTAATTCATTTTTTAAAGAACAAACATTATTGGCGCAGGCTTTTGTAAAAGATGGAAGTAAAAGTGTTGAAGATTATTTGAAAAGTGTTGATACAGATTTAAAAGTTATAGAATTTAAAAGAGTTGCTTTAGGTTAAATTTTTAACCTCATAAAAGCAAAAGGGAGTGAGTAATCATTCCCTTTTGCTTTTAGATTATTTTTTATTGAATTAATACTGCAAAGCAATATCAACTACCTGTTGCATATTTTTTACGTAATGAAAATTGATGCCTTTAATAAAATTGCCATCAATTTCTTTTACATCCTTTTCATTAGCTGCACACATTAAAATTTCTTTTAAGCCTGCGCGCTTTGCAGCCAGCACTTTTTCTTTTATTCCGCCAACGGGTAATACTTGCCCGCGCAAAGTAATTTCTCCGGTCATCGCTAAATATGGTTTAATTTTTTTACCTGTAAATGCAGACGCTAATGAACTCAGCATTGTTACACCTGCACTAGGCCCATCTTTCGGTACAGCACCTTCAGGCACATGAATATGAATATTTTTTTTGCCGAATACTGAAGGATCAATACCATATTTTTTTGCATTCGCCTGCAAATAGCTTAATGCCGTTGAAGCGCTTTCCTTCATTACATTACCCAAATTTCCTGTAAGTTTTAATTCGCCTTTACCTTCACTTAAAATTGTTTCAATAAAAAGAATATCGCCGCCAACATACGTCCATGCAAGTCCAACAGCAACACCAGGAATATTTGCTGTCTTATAAATTTCATTACTGTATTTCTGCGTGCCTAAAATTCTTTCAATATCATGCAAAGAAATAGTTGGTGCAATTTTATTTCGAATGGAATATTCTTTTGCCTTGTTGCGCATGATAGATGCAAGCTGCCTGTCTAACTCACGCACACCACTTTCTCGTGTATAATTTTCAATAACTTTTTGTAAAACTTTATCGCTTATTTTCAAATTAAGATTACACAAGCCATGCGCTTCTTTTTGTTTGGGAACAAGATGCCGCTGCGCAATCTGAATTTTTTCTTCTACCGCATAACCGCTTAAATCAATTATCTCTAAACGATCACGCAAAGCAGGTTGTATATTCTGAACATTATTTGCTGTTGCGATAAACAGCACTCTGCTTAAATCATATTCAAGCTCAAGATAATTATCATAAAATGTATGATTCTGTTCAGGGTCTAAAACTTCAAGTAAAGCAGAAGAAGGGTCGCCGCGAAAATCAGTGCCTACTTTATCTATCTCATCCAGTACCATTAAAGGGTTAGATGTTTTTATTTTCCTGATGTTTTGAATGATGCGTCCCGGCATTGCGCCAATATAGGTTTTGCGATGACCTCGTATTTCACTTTCATCATGCAAACCACCCAAACTAACTCGCACATATTTTCTGCCGATTGCATGTGCAATACTTCTGCCCAAAGATGTTTTACCAATTCCCGGGGCACCTGTAAAACAAAGAATAGGGCTTTTCATATCGCCCTTTAATTTTAAAACAGCGATGTATTCAAGAATGCGCTCTTTAATTTTTTTCATGCCGTAATGATCAGCATCTAAAATTTTTGAAGCGTGCTTTAAATCATAATTATCTTTTGTGTATTCATTCCAGGGCAAATCAAGCAATAAGTCAAGATGATTATAAATAACAGAAAAATCAGGTGTTGACGGATGCATTCTTTCAAGCTTTGCGATATTGCTTTTAAACATTTCTTTTGCAGCATCAGACCATTTTTTAGCTTCTGCTTTTTTCTTCATCTCTGCAATCTCACGATCATTCGTATCGCCGCCTAATTCATCTTTAATACTTTTTAATTGCTGCTGTAAAAAATATTCACGTTGCTGTTTATCAATCTCAGTACGGGTTTTGGTTGTTACTTTATTTTTTAATTCAGCAAATTGTAATTCTTTGTGAAGTAGCTCAATTAATCTTTCTGCGCGAAGTTTTAAATCATCAATTTCAAGTAAGCTTTGTTTATCGTTTACATCTGTATTTAAATTATTACTTACAAAATTTACAAGAAACGAAGGGCTTTCAATATTTTTTAAAATGATGGAAGCCTCCGCAGGCATGTTTGGTGAAATCTGAATTATCTGCGAAGCCAAATCTTTTATTGAACCTGCATGTGCGTCGAATTGTTCATCAGGCTGCAATTCATCATCACCCAAAACAACAATAGTAGCCATGTAATAAGGGTCTGATTGAATTACTTCACTAACGCGAAATCTTTTTTTGCCCTGTATGATGATTGTTGTACCGCCATCGGGCATTTTAATAAGCTTTACAATTTTTGCAACGGTTCCGATAAGGCACATATCTTCCGGAGAAGGATCTTCTACATTGGAATCTTTCTGTGAAAGAACACCGATTAATTTATCTTTTTTGTAAGCTTCTGTAACCGCTTTAATACTTTTATCTCTGCCAACGGTTATTGGCAAAACAACACCGGGAAAAAGTACTGTGTTTCTTAAAGGCAATAAAGGCAATGTATCTGGAACAACAAGATTTTTGTCTTGTTCATCGGTTTCATTTAATGGAATTATCGGCAGAAATTCTGCATCTTCATCTGAAAGCATAAATTGATTCATCTTCATAATCTTTTTCAAAGTCAGTTTGTCATCAAATAAGAAAAAAATAAAACATCAAGTGCGAAGGTAAATGGGTTCAATTTAAATGCCAGACGAAAAAAACATTCATATTTGTCCATAATTGTCTGTTTTCTAAACAAATTTTTTAAAACACTGTTACCAGGTTGTATTTAATTGTTTCGAAAATTTAAATTTAAAACATGAAAGCAAAAAAATTTATCAGAAGCGCTCCACAACTTCCGGTAAAAAATTTAAAAGAAACACTTGAATTTTACCGCGATGTTCTTGGCTTTTATGATGTATGGGTATTTGGTGATAAAGATGGAGGTATAAGAAGAGATGAGATGCGGCTTTTATTTGCAGAGGATGAAAATTTTGCAAATGCTATCAATAACGATAAGCATCGTTTGCCGCTTATGTGGTTTGTAGAAAATATTGATGAAACTTATAATGAATTTAAAGAAAGAAAAATTGAAATTGCTGATACGCTAAAAACACATCAGTACGGTTTAAGAGAATTTGCTTTTATTGATATTAACGGTTATTACATTCGTGTGGCAGAACAAACTGAGAAATAATTTTTATAATCCTTCATAAATAATTGCAGCACCTTGTCCAACGCCTACACACATTGTTGCTAATCCATATTTAGAATTTCTTCTTTTCATTTCATGCAAAAGCGTTGCAGAAATTCTTGAACCGCTGCAGCCAAGCGGATGACCAATAGCAATAGAGCCACCATTTACATTTACTTTATTTTTATCGAGTTCAAGTTCATTAATGCATGCAAGTGATTGCGCCGCGAATGCTTCATTCAATTCAATCAAATCTAAATCTGCAACATTTAAGTTTGCTCTTATTAATGCTTTTTGTGTTGCAGGCACAGGACCGATTCCCATAATAGCCGGGTCAACACCTGCTACTGCCATGCTTTTAATTTTTGCAAATGGTGTTAAGTTGAAAGTTTTTACCGCTTCTTCACTTGCTAATAATAATGCAGCAGCGCCATCATTTATTCCGGAGGAGTTTCCTGCTGTAACAGTTCCATCTTTTACAAATGCAGGTTTTAAAGCTGCTATCTTTTCGAGTGAAGTTTGGCGCGGATGTTCATCCTGCGAAAACCATGTGATTAACCTATCGTGAATCATTTCAACGGCAACAATTTCATCTTCCCATTTATTTTCTTTCAGTGCAGTAAAATATTTTTGTTGTGATGCCAATGCAAATTCATCCTGTTGTTCACGACTAATATTAAATTGCTTTGCAACGTTCTCTGCCGTTTCACCCATTGAATATGGATAATACATTTGCACTAATGCTTTGTTGGTAAAACGCCATCCTATTGTTGAATCAACCATTTCAGGTTTACGATTAAAAGCGCCTTCACTTTTCAGCATTACAAACGGCGCTCTCGTCATACTTTCAACGCCGCCGGCAATGTATAACATTCCTTCGCCGCACATAATTGCACGTGCGGCATGCATAATAGAATCAAGTCCGCTTGCACATAAACGATTCACAGTGCAGCCAGCAACTGTAACCGGCAAGCCTGCAATTAATGCAGCCATTCGTGCAACGTTACGATTGTCTTCACCCGCCTGGTTTGCATCGCCTGCAATTACATCTTCAATTTCTTTTACATCAACAGGATTTCTATTTAGCAAAGCTGTAATTACATGCGCCAATAAATCATCCGGACGAATTGAACTTAATCTCCCACCATATTTTCCAACAGGTGTGCGCACTGCATCTATTATATAACAATTGTTCATTGTTTGAAATTTATAAAGACCTAACAGGTTTTGAAAACCTGTTAGGTTTGTTTGAGCGGTTGCAAATATAGACTGGTTTTTATTTTTCACTAATCAGCAAAAAAGTACAGACATTAGATAATTTTTGGGTTGATGAACTGTTTACTTTTAAGCATTCTAATTATATAGCAAGAAAAATTATGACTATACTCAAATTTTATTTTATCATGTCATGATGAATGAAATAGTTTTAAACTTTGAACGTCATTTCGACGATAGGAGAAATCTCTGATAGTTTTTACAGTTTCATATTCGAGAGATGTCTCGATACCTCGACATGACGGTATAAATGCGATTATTATTTTTAGTTATAATTAAGTAAGATATTATTTTGAATTGCATTCATTAAAACTTTTCTCATGTTGAAATCTGCTAATTACATTTTGTTTTTGATATTAATGTTTGTTGCTAAAAATATTTCAGCGCAGAAATTTATTAAAGCTGATGACGGACTTATTGTTTATCCGAATCAAAATTTATCCGGCAATGTGCATGCAGTAAAGCTGCAGGTTTATAATGATAAAATTATAAGAGTTATTGCAAGTGCAACGGATACATTTCAAAACAAAAGTTTGATTATTCTTAATCAATCACCACAGAAAATAAATTTTACGGTTAATGATTTGGACGATTCAATTCAATTAAAAACAAATGCATTAATTGCTTCCATCAATAAACAAACTGGCGCAGTTTCTTTTTATGATTTTAATGGGAAATCAATCCTGCAGGAAAAGCAATACAATGGCAGAAGCCTTACTCCTGCGGTGTTTGAAGGTGAACCATCATACAATATTCAACAAACATTTACTACAACCAATGATGATGCATTATATGGATTAGGTCAGCACCAGGACGGTATTGTAAACTATCGCAACAACCAGGAATTTCTCTGGCAGAATAATACTGAGGTTGCAATTCCACTGCTTGTATCATGCAAAAATTATGGAATACTCTGGGATAATTATTCGCTTACAACGTTTGGTGACATTCGACCTTTTCAACCATTATCATCTTTAAAATTATATTCAAAAAATGATGCGTATGGTTTCTTAACTGCATCTTATTTCAATAATAAAAATGATTCGTCAAAACCTGATTTTATAAAAGCAGAATCTGATATTAATTATCCATACTTAAATGATACAAAGCAAAGACTGCCTGCAAATTTTAATGTAGCAAATGGCAAGATTGTTTGGGAAGGTTCAATTGCTTCTGATATAAATGGCGACCATACTTTTCGTTTTTATTCTGCCGGATATTTTAAAGTTTGGATTGATGGAAATTTAGTGGTTGATAAATGGAGACAAGCGTGGAATCCCGGCAATACTGTTGTCCATCAAAATTTTGAAGCAGGAAAAAAGTATGCAATTAAAATGGAGTGGATTCCTGATGGCGGCGAATCTTATTTATCTGCAAAATGTTTAACGCCGGTTCCATCATCACAAATAAATGATTACAGTTTTTCATCTGAAGCAGGCAAACAACTTGATTACTATTTTATTTATGGCGATAATGCAGATGATGTGATTGCAGGCTATTGTACATTAACCGGTAAGGCAACTGTTCCGCCGCAATGGGCAATGGGTTTTTGGCAAAGTCGTGAACGTTATAAAACACAGGATGAAATTTTAAACACGATGGCTGAATTCAGAAAAAGAAAAATTCCGATTGATAATATTGTACTCGACTGGAATTATTGGCGGCAACCGGAATGGGGCAGCCAGGAGTTTGATGAAACAAGATTTCCTGACGCAGAAAAAATGATTGATAGTTTACATAATCAATACCATGCGCATTTTATGATTTCTGTGTGGCCAAAATTTTATGAAGGCATCAATGCATACAATGATTTTAAAAAACATGGCTGGTTATATACACGCAACGTAGCAGATAGTCAGCGCGACTGGATTGCGCAAGGTTATGTTTCTACTTTTTATGATGCGTTCAATGCAGATGCACGTAAAGGTTTTTGGGATTTGATTAATGATAAGTTGTTTAAAAAAGGAATTGATGCCTGGTGGATGGATGCGAGTGAACCGGATATACTTTCGAACGTTTCGCCGCAAAAAAGAAAAGAGTTAATGCAGCCACTTGCACTTGGTCCATCAGCGGAATATTTGAATGCATATCCGCTTGAAAATACAAAAGGAATTTATGAAAGTCAGCGCGCAACAAACCCGGATAAGAGAGTTTTTATTTTAACTCGTTCTGCGTTTGCAGGTTCGCAACATTATGGCGCTGCAGTTTGGAGCGGCGATATTTCTGCAACCTGGGCAAACATGAAAGACCAGATTGCTGCAGGCATCAATTTTTCTTTGTCGGGTGTTCCTTATTGGACGATGGATATTGGCGGTTTTGCTGTTGAGCACCGTTATGAAAAGCCAAATGAAAAAGATTTGGAAGAATGGCATGAACAAAATACAAGATGGTACCAGTTTGGAACATTTTGTCCTTTGTTTCGTGTGCATGGACAATTTCCTTATCGCGAAATATTTAATCTAGCGCCTGAGGGAAGCCCGGCTTATAACAGTATGTTGTATTATGATAAACTTCGTTATCGTTTGATGCCATACATCTATTCGCTTGCAGGTTGGAGTTATACAAAAGATTATACTATCATGCGTGGACTGATAATGGATTTTGCAAATGACTCATCAATAAAAAATATTAATGATGAATATATGTTTGGACCATCATTACTTATCAATCCTGTTTATACATTTAAGGCAACACAACGGAATGTTTATTTACCAGCAGGGCAAGGTTGGTATGATTTGTATTCAGGGAAATATTTTGA
>JAICKT010000136.1 GCA_025927795.1 Parafilimonas sp.
ATAACTTTACTTTTTGTATCGGGAAATAATTTTTTACTTCTCTATATTATTCTCTCAGCAATCTGTACAGCAAACAAAAGGAACTTCTGTTAACGGCGATGTTCGTAAAATTCTGTATTCACCCAATTGATCGCTTAATGGCTTTGGCTGTTGTATATACATCATAGCCGTTAATTCGTTGCCGGAAAATCGTGATGAAGTTTCTTTTAATTCTGCATGCACATCAGGATGAAATGTTGCCATGTTGTTTGAAATTTTTGAAGCCGCAGTCTCATTACCAAACTCATTTATATGATCATAAATATTTGTAATTGTCGGCAACATCTCAACACATAAAACACTCAGTGCAGAATCGGTTGGTAAGCCGTAGATACGTAACAATTCATTCACTTCATCATTTTGCCATAAAGCCGTTCCATATTTTGCAGCATCTTTATTAATCACTGCTTCATCAATCGGAAATAAATTAAATTTAGTATTGATGCCTGTAAGTTTCGGGTTCCAGCTTTGTATCGCAGATAATTTCAAATCCTGAACCTGCTTATCTTTCAAATTAAAATATGCATTGCTGCTTTGATGAAATGCAACCTGTGTGCGCCAATCCATCCTTCTGTCATCCAGCAAAACATTTCTATAATCTTTATTATCGGCTTGTTTTACCTGCGCGTATAACAAAGCCCAAAGCTGTGTGCGTGGCGGGTCTGATGTAACATTCTTTCCTTTATAAACAGCTTGCGCATAAGGTGCAGTTACATACAATTTTTCTTCATCACGATTTGCATTGCATAACAAAATAGGTGCAGGATGCTGAATGCCCGTTGCACGCAATGCTCTTCCAAACCTGCCTTGTGCTGTTGTCCAAACATTTTGATCTGTGCCTTTATATTTATAATGACCAACTCTTATTTCGTATGTAAAAAATCCAAACATTTCAGGCGATTCGCTATTTAATCCCGGCGGCAACGGTAATAAATAATGTGTTTCACTATCGTTTGCTTTTTGCATCGGCTGCATTGCATTCATGCCTGCATTATCTATTGATTGATTTGGTGTGATAACACGAATATATTCCGGATCAATTGGCAGTGCAGGTTCATCAGGCGCAGCCCACATTTCAGGATTATTATTACTGATTAACTGGTCCGGCGCATATGCCAAAACTCTCGCAAAATAAATGTCTTTATCATCTTGCACCGGCTCTGTAAATTCAATCCATAAGTATCGCTGGCGCGGACCAGTTGCTGAATATTTTTTATTACGATGATAAGGTGACAATGCAATACCTGCGGAAGCAATTTGTGGTATCTGCGCAGGAATTGTTGTGATTGGTAATTGAAGAGATAGTTTAAGTGGCGCATCTTTATCACCTGCATAACCTGTTTTAAATTGAGGCGTGACAGTGTATTCCAATTCAATCAAATCAGGAAAGCGCGGCTCTGAATCATGCGGTGATGGTTGCATTAATGCATTCTTTGGTTCAACTGCATCAATAAATAAAATCTTTGTATTACTTCTGTCAGCATTGTGTAAAGCATTTATAGAAGCTGTTTTTTTAATTTCGATTGAACCAACAGTTTCAGTTTCTGACTCTGTTGTCTCATCATCATGCTGAAATCTTTTTTTTCTTTCGATGATAAAGCTCACATCATTCAATGCATCCCACGTCCAGTCGCGGTTTATTTCAAGCGTTATACAAACCAGCCAGTGATGAATTAAATCTTCTTTACTTGCAAATGTGAGTGAAGAATTATCGGGTGAAAGTGTATGACGAATTCTGTTTGAACAACCGAACTGAATTCTTTGCCCTGCTTCACCAACCAACGTTAAGCCGGTGTTTTGAATATTTAATTCCTGTGATAAACGCTGCATAATATCAGGCATTGGCGGTGCCGCCGGTTTACCAATTAAAAAGTTCAAATAATTTCCATCGAAAACAGGCGGTGGATCTGGTTGCAGATAAATGCCTTTTATCTGCGAAGCAGCGCTTGTGTTCAGCAATAAATCTTTTTCATTTACTGAAGCTTGTTCAACTAAAAACTGTGTAACTTTTCCATAACGTGTATTAAAACTTTCATCCGCATTTTCCAATCCGTAATAACCTGCAACTTCTTTACAAACTGCACGCATAGTTAAACGAATCGTTCTTCCGGTTGGTAACGGCAAAGCATCCATTGCATCAATCTGCACTTTTGTAAAACCAAAGTCATCGCCTAAATCATTTTCATCACCAAAATTTAAAACATGCGCATCAACATATTGTATCGGTACATTTAACTCATCATCAAATATTGCAGATGCAGTTGAAAATTTTCTTGTTGTAGTAAAATATTTTATGTAAGATTCTTTTCCTGTTACACTTAATAAATTATCCATCTGCAAACCTTTTATCTCTACAATTATTTCAACACTTTCCACATCAGGGTCACTTATACCAAATGCTTCTTTGCCAAGCATATTTTGTGATGCAGTTTTTAATAAGCCAACAGGGTCTGCATATTTTCCTGTAAAAACAACACTCGGATAACCAAGCAATGGGCGATTAATTTTTATTGAAGCATCTGTAAACAATCTTGAATCATCATTGGGAATTAAATCCGCAATGCGCAATGCATGCGGGGCAACATATCTTTTAAAATGCGTAGTAGCAATTGGTGATGGTGCATCATAAGCAGGATTTTTATCAACAGTTGGTCCGCCACCACTTATATCACCCAATCTTATTCTGAACTCATAAATATGTCCATACAATAATTGTGTTTTAATGTTTGCAGGTGTATAAATTTTATTGAGATTATTTTGCGGCGCACCGGTAACATTGGTTAACGGATCATTTTTTACATCAGCATTATTTTGATAAATCTCTGCCGCATCATCATCATGCAGCACCATTGATTTACCAGCCCAGTTTGCGAAATACATTGGCAACCAATAGTTGGCTGTTGTATCACCATTTATCTGCGACGGATATACCTGGTAATTTAATTCACCTGCAAAATCTCCGATGTTTTGTTGCGCTATTGCAAGCGGCGCTTTACTCGTTACAAAATTTAATGTATCCCAATTCGCATTGCCTTTTTCACGCACATCAATCTTGTAACCAAACACACCGAGTGGCGCATCAAGCCGCGGATTATCTGTTGAAACGCCTGCAGCCATTTTATCTATCAGCACACTATCATTAATGGATAATGCGCGCACATACCATGTAAGAATTTGTTCATCATCCCAGCCTAAACGAATGCCTGTTTCTTTTGTTGGATGAAAGCCATCACTTTCTTCCTGCAAAAAATTTTGGCTTACCGGTTGAAACGAATGAACAATTTTTGCAAAACCATCATCATAGGTTGATGCTTCAATAAAAACTTCATCATAATTACCGTAAGTTTTTGCTACAACAGGAAATTGCACCGGCGCGAACAATGTTCTTTCTTCACCATTTTTTAATGCGGGTATTCTTGCAGCATATAACTTTATAAAACTTGCGTCAACATTTTGTTGTGTTTTATAGTCGCTATCATCAGCAAGATCAACATACAACCAACGACCTTTATTTAATAATGTTTCATCAACATTAAATTGTGCATAATAAATCATTCCCGCTTTTTCTGCGAGCAAAGGTTGGCGCATGATGTATGCAAAAACCTGCCCCCATGAAATAAGATTAGAAGATTGTTTGAAAGCAGGATTTGAAACTTTATTTCGTAACGCGCAATGATAACTATCATCAATTTTTGCGTTTGTAACCGGCGTTGTAAAATTGAAAGAACTGCGATAAGTTAAAGGCAAATATTTTTGAACAGAATTTTCAACTGTTAACGCTTTTCTTGCATCTGCTCCGTTTTCATTAATGATAGGAGCGTTAATATTAACATCATTATTTGCAGCCCCAAGATTATTTATATTGAACTGTGTTGCGAGTGCATTAAAGAGCGAAGTTCTGTCGCCCGAAGCTGCTGTTGTAATTGTTTTTGGTATGAATGCAGCAGTTGTTACCGGAAAATTTTCAAGACTATCTATAATCTTTGCGGTGAAGGAAAGATTCGCCGTTGCAAAAGCAGGCGCATCAGGTAATATAGGAATTATCGCATCATCAACAATGGCTGATGTAAGCGGATTTTGATTGCGCGGTAAAAAAACAATATTTAGTTTTAAAATATTGCCATCAAAATTTTGAGGGAAAGTAAGTATCGTAAACCTGGTTTTTCTTTCCATAAAATGATTTGTATTGAAATAAAAAATATACTCTTAGTAGCTTTTGAAATTTTTTATCTTAAATATTATGATACACTATGTTCGTCATGTCGAGGAACGAGACATCTCATGAATTTAAATCTGTTACTATACAAGAGATTTATTTCGTTCATAATTATTTTTCAAAGGTCTCAATGATTTAAATTCTCCTTTGCCTAAATGACGATTTAAACAGAGCTATTATATGTTGCCAACTTAATTTGCATTGAAAAGGTGTTTAAAATAATGTTGATTGATGTTATGCAATCTGTCTTTGTTCACTCCACGACTTGCTGAAATTAATATCTATAACAAAGCATATACTTATGTCAATTGCAAATGTTACCTGTGCTTCGCAGGTTGTGCTGTCGGCATCACTGTTGCGTGAAATACTTCCCTGCGCTTCAATGGTAATTGTTATGTCAACTATTCCACCCAACAAATCAGCACGACCTTGATATAATAAAGATGCGCCAACGGTCTGCGTTTGAGAATCTATGTACACTTCTACGCCAATCATATACAAAATGCTAACGTTACCAACTACGGGTAAGCCAACTACTATTTGCGCACCGAAGCCAAATTTCATGGTAAGCGAAGGACTTAAGCTGGTGTCTGCCGCAAGTTTTAAATCAACCGAACCAACAGCATAAACAGTTGCTATTTCCAGCGACACACACATTACGGAAAGCTTTCCATAAAATTCAAGAAATGCGCCTGCTGTTGGTAAAAGCTGGCTTGGATTTGTTGTTACTTTCAATGCTTCATTAAAGTAAACACCAAACTTTAAAGATGCCTGCAATTTTAATGGCGCAGATGCACCGGCAAGTATATCGCTTGGAAATTCTATCAATGGTATTTCCTGTGAAGCACTAAACTTATATTGCCAGCTATCTGCATCATTACTCATCGCAATCTGCAATCCTTTCTTTAAAGCAGCCGCATAATCGCCGCCCTGCAGTGTTACCAACACCTGCAAAATATCCATCACAGGATTTAGTTCTTTGCAGAATTTTAATTGCGGTGATGGAAAATCTGCTTCATCATCGTTACCTGCATACGCCGCATTACTTCCATTTTGTGCATTGAAATTTCCATTAATGGTTACAAGTTTTTCAAATTGGCCCAAATCAACAGACATGGAAATGTTATTCATTTTACTCAGCCATTTATTAGCTGTATCTGCAGCAAAAGAATCCACATCAAAATTTAAACTGCCGGATCTGTTATCATAATATTCTGCATTACTGTAATCAGGACCATCGTCACCATCTTGTCCGTAAGGGTAGCCATTTCTTATACTGGCATTATACTCAGCATAAATTTTTAAAGCATCCGTTTTTACAAAATATAATGGAGGAATGTTTTTTAAATCAAAAGTTTTTGTTATGTCTTGCTTTAATAATTTAAACCCTTCCTTCGCAATATTTCCGTCAGCATTTTTAATATTCACCTGTATTAATTCAAGCAATTGCCTGCCGGCATCTGTTGCAGCATTCGATGCAAAGTTTGAAGTAAGCGGAACAACATCTCCATAATTATTTACAGCATCACCAATGTTTGGAAAGATTCCTTTCGTGTTCATTAAATGATAAGCATCTGCAAACAATGGCGGCGTTTTGCTTAATAATTTTCCTGTTGCAGTTTTAGCAATTGTTTGATAAGAAGGTGTAAGAAATAAAACTTTTTGCGTGTTGGTTGATTGAAGAAAACCATAATTGATTGTATCAGTTGTAGGTAATCGCAATAACTCTGTAGGATTTGCGATTCGTAGCAAACCATCAGTTGGGTACGTTAAATCCGAGTTTGGATCAGATGGATTTTTTAATACTAATTCACCAATACGAATTAACGGCACTGTTATGCTCTCAGGTAATGGTGTTACTTCGCCTGTTTTTGCAAGATGTGTAACCATGCTCCACGAACCTTCTTTCGGTAAAATAACATTGCCTCTTATTGCCGCCGAAAATACCGGATTAGCTGTATCAACAATATTTACATCAACACGATTTACGCGCATTTGTTGACTGTTCATTCCGATATCAACAATACAATTCACAGGCCCGCCAATTGAACCTTGCTGATAATTTAATAACTCAGCAAAAGCAGTTGGTGTTAACGGAATTCCTGTTGGTGCCACCTGTACAAAGCCTAATACTTTTTTAGAAGGCACACGACCATTCACCTGCCCCTGCACTGTATTTTCAATATCAATATCTGCATCAAAATATACGGGTTCAAGATCAATATCAACGGAAGATGAACTGGTGTTTGGGTAGATATAATAATTTGAAGTATCGTAACGATAAGGACCAAGGTTCATACTTTTTTTTAAAGGAGCTATATCGTTATTAGCAGCAATAATATTTTTTATATTGTATAAACCTTTTATTACGCCGGGATGAATTGTGTAGGGTGATTCTACATGTTGCTTTGGTGGCTTTGTAGTGTCATCATCAACCACATGAAGTCTAAAATCGAATTTCCCATCACTTTCTGCTTTCCATCCGCTATCAACGCGATATTCATAACCACCCGCTGTTCTGAATATCGTAATTGTTCGCACCACATGAATGCCCCATGGGTAAATCAAACTTTTCACTTGTATTACTTCATGCGCAGTTCTTCCAACAAATACTTCAAACTCTGCTTTGCTTGTAGTGGCAAACTCTGCACTGTTATCAAACCATTTACTAAAAATACTTGCTCCATAACCGCTAACATCAAATCTTGTTAAAGGAACATTCGTTTTCTCTCCAAAGCAAAATTCATCATTAAAAATTTTTGTTACGTCATAGCCTAAAGTACTTGCATTTGTAACGCCGCCTGTAAGATTCAAAACATTGTTGACTTGTAACGCTACGCCGTGAAATACGCTTGCTACACCTGGATTATCAGTGTTACCACCAGTTAAACTTAATTGAATGCCGCCTTTTAATTTGTCATTAAACGTGGGTTGGTTTTCATTTATAGCAGGTGCCGGATCAAGATTAGTTTTATCAAGACTTGCAAATGCACGAAGACCAAAAGGCAACGTAAACAAACTATACAAATTATTTTTATTATCGTGGTGATAAGAATGCACCAACGCATTTGTTACAGGAATTGGCGCCACCGGAACAAACTGAACGCTGTTATTAAATAATCTTGTTGCACCACCATCATTCGGATAATAATTAAACAATGGCGGCGGGTCGCCTGCTTTTTGCGGCGGTGTTAAATTGAAAACGGGTTCCCATGAAATCTGTGGTAGTGTAAATGCTTTTACATTTAAATTTTGCGTAACCACATTCATGCCTTCAATCTGCAACGGAAAATTATTATCAGTTGCAGCTGCGGAAACTTCATAGGTTTTATACATTTCTAATCTTTCACCTGCAATATTTCCTTCTCTGAAATACATTGGCTGATAACTGACACCCATTTGATTTGCACGACTGCTTACATCAAGCAACGCAAACATATCGTTCTGAAAATATTGAAACCGGTCGTTCCACTGAGATTGATAATCCGGTAAACCTTCTATCAACATTTCTGTACGAAAATTTGCACCTGCAATATTTTCATTTGGTGATGCAGCAACATCGGCTGCAGGCTTTATATCAAAATTTTTTATAAATGCATTTTGTTGTATAAATAATTGTGGTGATGAAAAATTATTATTGGCTCTTTTATCAAATGCAACCGCAGCATATGCTTGCGCTTGTTGTGGTAACGGTGCAAAAGAAAATGATACATCTGCATTATCTGAATTATCATTTTCTTTAATCCATTTTATTGAACATACAAGCAACAACCAAACCTGTTGATTATAGCGACTTGAGTAAGTATCACCAACACCGGCAACTCTTGAATAATATGCAAATTGTTCTTTTAAAACACCAAGCTTTGCTGCATAAGGATCAGGAAGAATTGGCAGGTAAGCATAAATACCAAACGATAAAATAAGATTTGCTTTTTCAACATTAATAAAGTTTGGAGCAAGCTCACAAAATAATAAACAGCCATTTGTTTTGGTTGTTTTGAATACTGCGTTGTGTAATGCAAATGATATTGGTTGCGGAAAATACGCAAGTGCATTTCCGGCATTATCAGCTAAAATATTATCATCATACAAATACACAAACCAGCCTGCATTTGATGCAGCAAGAAAAAGCAAACTGTTTTTTGTTTTTATATCGAGTGCATGCGCATCAACAGTAACAGGTCTGTCGATATGAGCAATAGTATTCGTTTGCGCGATAATCATTTCACTGCCTGCAACATCAGATAAAAACAGAAAAGGGAAAGCAGTATTATAAAACAATTCTATTGAAGAACGATGCGGATTTAAAGCATCTTTCCATAATAAAAATTCCTGCGTACCGAAAAGATTAACTGCAGCAAATTCAAGCACAGAAATTTTTCCAACATTTAATTGAACATAAGGATTGCTTAAACTTACGGCGCCGTTTTGCATACCTGACCATTGTGTTGAAATCCCCTGCAAACAACGAATCGTTAATGCACCAATACCTTCAGCCGCAATTGGATTTGTAATATCAATTTGTGCAACAGGCAAAGACCATGCACTCCATTGTATTTCTGCATTGCCTGAAAGAATATTGAATGCTGATGAATTATTTCGTATAGAAAAATTTTGTTCAGAACAATTGAACGGAACTAATATTTCATTGAGCAAAGCATCAAAAGAAATTGGCGCATTTGCATTCCATGTAAAGCCTGCCTGCGAGCCATATAAACTCCATTCAGCATTTGAAACCAATTCTGCTATTGCCGTTGTGTTTCCTGAAAAACTAAAATTGAATTGCTGTGGTAAACTGAGCGAAGCGGCTCTCGCATCTTTACCATAATCACTTGTTGTGTCTGCATTAGTAACAGCGGGTTGGTCTAATTGCAGTTGCACTTTTACAATTGCACCGGCGCTTACTGTTAATTGATTATTTATATTTTGAGGCGATTCACTCAGACTTATTTCACCACCTTTAATTTTTAAGCCTGTATAAAAATTTGCGGGTGCATTGTTAGCTAATATTTTTGAGTTTATCCAGATTGTATTGCCTGTTATCTGGTATGAACTCATCAGTTCTGTGACAAATGGAATATTTTCAAAAAATCTTCTGAATGTGCTGATATGAAAAAGTAATACAGGACTTGAATTTCCCTGCACATATAAAGCAATCAATTCTTCAAACGGATAAAAGTCATACCACAACTTTCTGCCATCTTTACTTATAAATGGTCCGATTGTTTTATCAACCGCTGCACCTGCTGCCCATGATGGAACAGAAGTTTTTATTTGCGTATTGCGCACAGGTGTATCGCGAATAAATACGCGGTGTGAAAGTTTTTGTTTTGGTGAAACCCTTTGCACATCAGCGTTTGCAGTTGCTACGGATTGTGCAGTATCAGTAAAAAAATCTGTGCCTTCATGCGCAAACGAAATTCCTTTTAATGCAGAAATTTCATTATCAATTAAAGAATTTGATAATTGCTGATGCAATGCATCCAGCATTTTTTTTTCTTCGGCAGAATTAACCTCTAAATGTTTGGTTAAACCGGTTAACGCGACGGGCTGCTGATCCATAATGTTTTTCTTTGGTTAGCGAATAACGGTTATGGATTGATGTAATTAATCACAAAATCTGCAAGCTTCCGGATTTGTAGTAATCTCATTTCAAATGTAAAGGGTTTAGAAATAAATCAAAATTATTTTATAGAAACATTAGCAGACGATTGATTATACAAGCGGTTATCTCTGAAAACTTATCATATCTGAATTATAAGACGAATAATGTTTATCCCAAATCCATTTTAAGAAGCAAGGCGATCATGAAATGAAAACACCATCAATATGCTTTTGAACAATTAACCCTGCACAAAACAAAGGAAGAGTGATTGTGAACCAAAAGCAACGGTGTTCTTTATTTAGTAAAAATCTGTTTCATTTCTGGAAAAAAGCTTGGTCAGTAAAAAAACGAAATAGTTTAAGATCAATTGGTTATGTTATCAAAAGGCTACTGGCATTTGTTTTGGCAATGTAGTGTACCCGTTTTTAATCTCTCTCTAAGAAAGCTTCAATAAAATAAAAATGAAAAAGATTCTATTAGCCATTTTAACGGGTGTAAGTATTGCGTCTTGTACAAAAACAATTTCAACGCCACAAGGGGCCGCCAACCAAAACGTGTTTTTTAAAGATGCTGATGTTCTTGTAGAAAACATGGTGGCTGTACCAACAGCAACCAATAGTATAACTGTTAGCTTTTCTACCGGTTTTGAAAACAACATTACTCGTATAGAATTAATGAGCAGTGCATCAGCAACTACTTTTTGTACAACCCAAGCTATTGATGTTACGGGCAATTCTTCAGTTAAAAAGAATTACTCTTTCAGCGATTCAAATTTAAAGGGCAGCACAATGTATTATCTGTTGCGTTTTAAGAACAACAATGGCGACTGGAGTTATTCACCTTATTTAAGTGTAAAAGCTAATTGATTTTTTAGGGGTTTTTCATAATAGCTCTGTTCATTCTTGAATGGAGCTTTTTTATTTTTTACCAGTTAAAGATTTTATGAATTCTGTTTATTTTTTATCGTAAGTTGTTCAATCTTTTCTAAAAATATCATCAAACCAAAAA
>JAICKT010000552.1 GCA_025927795.1 Parafilimonas sp.
ATTGGTGAAGGTCTTGGTGGTGGCGGGGGAATTGTTGCAAAACCCAAAGGTGTTTATGAAATTTCAAATAAGTGCACAAGATTTATTCCTGCAAACAACACAAGACTTTTAATTGCAATGGCAGTAGCGGGTTTTGTATTTAGAGGTTTAATGCATAAAAGAAGAAGAAAATAATTAATCGAAAGTATAATGAAGGCTTTTAGAAGTGCGACAAAAATTTGTTAACAGGCTTTTATTATTGTGCCTTATTAAGCACTCGTTAAATCAATCGAATTTTTCATAAGATTTACATAAAAAGACATTTGATATGATATATGTAACTTTTTAAAACAATTCCGCGGCTTAAGTTGCGTTTTATTTGATAATAGTAACCTATGCACACATTCACTTCCATCTTGTTTTCAACAATTTTATTTCTAAATGCGTCGTGGCAAACAGATTTTGAAAAAGCAAAAACAGAAGCTAAAGCAGAAAACAAATTCATCCTTCTAAATTTTTCTGGTTCCGATTGGTGCGGACCCTGCATTCGTTTGCATAAAGAAATTTTCGACAGCGAAGTTTTTACAAAATATGCTGATGAAAAACTTGTTTTAGTGAATGCTGATTTTCCGCGCTTGAAAAAAAACATGCTTTCTAAAGAACAGCAAAAACAAAATGATGCACTTGCTGATAAATATAACAGCGATGGTGCTTTTCCGCTGACAGTTTTGTTAGATGCTGAAGGAAAAGTGATAAAGAAATGGGATGGCTTTCCTTCTGAAACGTCGGAAGACTTTACAAATGATGTAAAAGCCGCAGCAGATGCCGGTCACTGAAATCGTTCAAACAAATCTTTGTCTTTTTAAACGGGTGCTGAAATTAATGGGCAACCGTTTTGAAATTTCTATTGTTGCAGATGATGAAGCATGGGCAAATAAACGCATTGATGAAGCAATAGAAGAAATTCGCCGCATTGAAAAATTACTTACAACATTTAGTGATGATAGTCAAACAAACTTAATTAATGCAAATGCAGGTGTTAAACCTGTGCAGGTAGATAAAGAAGCTTTTGATTTAATATATCGCTCAAAAAAAATTTCGCAGTTAACACAAGGTGCATTTGATATTACTTATGGTTCTGTTGATAAACGCCTGTGGAATTTTGATACAAACATGACAAGCCTTCCCGATAAAGACACTGCAAAAAAATTGGTGCGGCTTATCAATTATAATAACATTATTCTCGATGAAAAAAATTGTACAGTGTTTTTAAAAGAAAAAGGAATGCGTATTGGTTTTGGCGGAATTGGAAAAGGTTATGCAGCAGAAATGGCGAAACGTTTATTGCAACAGCAAGGCGTAAAAAGTGGTGTTGTAAATGCGGCAGGAGATTTAACTGCGTGGGGCAATCAACCCAACAGAAAACCATGGACAATTGGTATTGCAAACCCTGATGCAAAGCACTCAGTTTTTTCGCATCTGAATATTACAAACGTTTCTGTTGCTACTTCCGGCAATTATGAAAAGTTTGCAATCATCAATGGCAAAAAATATTCGCATACGATAGACCCGAAAACAGGTTTGCCTGTAAGCGGCATAAAAAGTGTAACTATTATTTGTACGAACGCAGAA
The DNA here is from genome assembly GCA_025927795.1 of Parafilimonas sp. Taxonomy (GTDB): domain Bacteria; phylum Bacteroidota; class Bacteroidia; order Chitinophagales; family Chitinophagaceae; genus Parafilimonas. The sequence continues at coordinate 1,612 of JAICKT010000552.1, forward strand.
GTTGCAGATGCAATGGCAACACCGGTAATGATTATGGGAATTAAAACAGGCTTAAATATGATTAATCAAATGAAAGATATTGCCTGCATAATTATTGATGATAACAACGGAATTCACACATCAGAAAACATACATCTTACATAAATGAGCCATAAAATTTTCGAGGTAACTTAATCAACGCCGATGAAAATTTTATGGCGAATTCCATGTGGCAAATAAAAAGATAAAAAACATACACGTGAATCAACGAAAACTTTTATCGCTATATTTTTTGTTTGCATTGATTGCAAGCATCGTTTTAAATACATCATGCACATCAGTTAAGGCTTATCAAAAAAACAAACTGAATGATGCAGAGATGAGCTTATCGAGCAGGAAATTAGAAAAAACAGAATTAAATTTTCAATCATACAGAGAAGGCGCTTCCGGCGCTAATGGCGGCAAAACGGGCGGCGGCTGCGGATGCAATTAAACTAATCATTAATGAAGAAGCTAACACTCGCAGCAATCGGAATGTACTTAAGTATATTGTCTGCATTCTCGCAAAACACATCAGATAGTTCTTATAAACCTCGCAAATTAAAATTTGAAGAAGCAAATTTTGTTTCAAGTTATTACCATCAAAATGGTGACCATGCTTCTGTAACCGGTGGCGTCGGTTCCGAAAAACTTACTGATTTATCAACCTCGATTGACTTAACAATAAGTGGTTATGATAAGCATTACAGGAAACACAGTTTCATTTTTGATTTAGGTATTGACCATTACACGTCAG
>JAICKT010000004.1 GCA_025927795.1 Parafilimonas sp.
ATTTAAATGGAACACTTTTCTGTAAGAAGTTTTCAAAAGTTATAGCGAGTTAGCATTAAGCGGAACGTTACAAAATGCATATTTCGTTACCTTTACTCCGCTTTATTCTTCAGTACAATGAGGTAAATAATGAGTAGATGTTCTTTTAAATTTTGAACTTTTTGACGATGAGATTTTTGCGGAGTTAAAAGTTATTTCTGTCCTCCCGATGTACTATATCAAAGTATTTCAATTGCCTGTAAATTTTTATTGATTTACAGGCTTTTTTATTTTAGCATTTATAGATTTTCATGATAAAGCAGGCTTCGACGCTTACAAGTTTTTCGGAGGGCTGCGGAGAGCAGTTGTAACAGCGTTTATGTATATATTCCAGGTAGCAATCGTTTCAAATAAACCCAAAAGTTTCAGGCAAATCAAAATGCATGAACTGTATAATCTGTTAACAGATGGAACATAAATCGGTACATGTGAAAACCTTGAACATTACGGTACAGACTTATTGTTAGAGAAAGATTGGTGCCTGTGTTATAATGTTAACTTGAATTTATTCGGCACTAATTTAATAGCTTTAGCATCAATCAAATTCTTTTATGAATAAAGTAAATATTGAAGAAAAACTTGCATTGATTAATGACTATTGGAATCCTCGTGTTGCCGGTGAATTAAACGGTCAGCAGGTAAAACTTGTAAAGTTTAAAGGCGAATTTGTTTTTCATAAACACGATAATGAAGATGAAATGTTTTGTGTGTTGAAAGGAAGTTTTAAAATGGAGTATCGCGATAAAACAATTACGATAAACGAAAACGAATTTGTAATTGTGCCGCGTGGTGTTGAACACAAACCTGTTGCTGATGAAGAAGTTTCTGTGATGTTGTTTGAGCCTGCATCAACATTAAACACAGGCAATATAGAAAATGAATTTACAAAACATGAACTGAATAAAATCTGACGTTGCATCTTATGATAAGAAGAATAGTTTTTGCCATTGCGCTTTTTGTTTCTATTCAATCCAATGCACAACAAAAATTTTTATTTCGCGATACTACACAAACCATTGATACACGTGTAAATGATTTATTGCATAAACTAACACTCGAAGAAAAAATCTCTTTCCTTGGTTATCAAAGCAAAGCTGTTGATCGTTTAAACATTCCTGCATATAACTGGTGGAACGAAGCTTTGCATGGTGTTGCACGTGCCGGTAACGCAACCATATTTCCGCAAGCCATCGGCATGGCTGCGAGTTTCAATAATGATTTATTGCGAGAATGTGCTAATGCTATTTCAACAGAAGCACGAGCAAAATATAATCTGGCATCGCAAAGCGGCAATCATTTTCAATATATGGGGTTAACATTTTGGTCTCCGAATATTAATATTTTTCGTGATCCGCGCTGGGGTCGCGGGCAAGAAACATATGGTGAAGATCCTTTTTTAACTGGCGTAATGGGAACTGCTTTTGTTCAGGGCATACAAGGTGATGATCCTTTGCATTTAAAAGCTTCCGCATGTGCAAAACATTACGCCGTGCATAGCGGACCCGAAAAAGAACGCCATGGTTTTAATGCCATTGTTGATGAAAAAGATTTACGCGAAACATACTTATATGCTTTTCATAAATTGGTTGATGCACATGTTGAATCTGTGATGACTGCTTATAATGCTGTGAATGGTGAGCCATGCAGTATTAATAAACATTTACTACAGGATATATTAAAAAACGAATGGCATTTTAAAGGTCATGTTGTTACAGATTGCGGAGCATTAGATGATATTTATACAGCACATAAAACATATCCTACAACAGTTGAAGTTGCCGCCGCCGCAATAAAAAACGGAGTTGATTTAGAGTGTGGAAGCATCTTGCACAATGATGTAATGCGGGCTATCAATCAAAAGCTTTTAAACCAACAAGATGTTGACAGCGCTCTATCACATATACTTCGCACAGAAATAAAACTTGGGTTTTTTAATGACAGCACAACATCATCATACAAAACATATTTAGCAGATAGTATTGCCAACAAATATCATAGAATGTTGTCTCGTAAAATGGCTGAACAAAGCATGGTTTTATTAAAAAATGATAACAATATTCTTCCGCTCAATTTAAAAAAATATCCGCAGTTAATGATTGTTGGTCCGAATGCTTCATCGTTGGATGCATTGCTTGGAAACTATCATGGTGTTAGTGATAACGCTGTAAATTTTGTTGAAGGAATTACAAAAGCAGTTGGTGTTGGTGCACGTGTTGAATACGACCAGGGTTGCGATTATAAAGACACAACAAAGTTTGGTGGCATTTGGGCGGCAGGCAATGCAAACATCACCATTGCATGTTTGGGTTTAACGCCTGTGTATGAAGGTGAGGAAGGTGATGCATTTTTATCTGAGTATGGTGCTGACAGAAAAACGTTAAGCATTCCTGCTGCGCATATTGCTTATTTAAAAGCATTGCGTAAAGGCACAAAAAACCCAATCATACTTGTTATTAATTCAGGCAGCGCTGTTGATGTAACTGAACTCGCGCCTTATGCTGATGCTATCATTCTTGCATGGTATCCCGGTGAAGAAGGTGGAGACGCATTGGCTGATATTTTGTTTGGAAAAGTTTCGCCATCAGGACATTTACCAGTTACGTTTTATAAATCTGTTGACCAATTGCCTGCATATAATAATTATGCAATGCAGGGCAGAACGTATCGCTACTTTAATGGCGAAGTTGAATATCCGTTTGGCTTTGGAATGAGTTATACAAAGTTTGATTATGCGTGGAGCCATAACCCAATCATCAAACATGATTCAATATCGTTTTCTATCAACATAAAAAATACAGGTAATTATAACGGCGATGAGGTGGCACAGATGTATGTATATTATCCGCGAATTAAAGGAATGCCAATCGAAGAATTAAAAGCATTCAAAAGAATTCCATTAAAAATAAATGAGGAAAGGGTTATATCTTTTTCCGTTGCATTATCTGAATTAAAAAAATGGGATGATGCAACAAATGCATGGAAATTATACAGCGGCAATTATACTATTGCTGTTGGAAGTAATTCTTCCGATGAAAAACTCAGCGCACAAATCACGATAAAATAATGAGAAGAAAGAATTCATTACTGATTTTTTTTATTGCATTGTCATCAGTATCATTTTCTCAAAGCAATACTTTAAATGTTGCATATTTTTTGAAACAATTTTATGATTTTTCTTTATTGCCTGCTTATGAAGAAAATACTTACGCTGCTGAAGTTTCAACATACGACACAACGGGCGGCAATGATGATGGCTTTAATGGCACTTATTCTTTTATCAGAAGAAATGCGGACAGTTCGTTAATAATCTTTGAACAAAAAGGACCGGGTGTTGTCAACCGTTTTTGGACGCCAACTCCATCAATTGATACACTCGATTTTTATATTGATGATACACTGCAAAAATCTTTTTCTGTATGCTATATGGATTTATTCAGCGGCAAAGTTTATCCGTTTGTTGCGCCGCTTTGCAATAATCAGCTGGGTGGTTATTATTGCTATCTGCCCATACCATTTAATAAATTTTGCAGGATTATTTTAAGAGGAAAACAAACACAGTTTCACCAAATTGGTTATCGTTTATTTAAAGATGATGTGCATGTGAAAAGTTTTTTATTAGCGTTTAGCGACGATGAAAAAGCTGCATTAGAAAAGATAAAATCAGCATGGCAAAACACCGAAGCAATCATAAAAAATATAAACGGCATTACATCATCACAAAAAACAATCACATTAAAACCGGGCGAAACATCCGTCGCATTCAAATCTGAAGGGCCCGGCCGCATTGCAGGTTTTGAAATTATATCGCAATCCACATTAGATACAATTGCAAAAAATATTGATATAAAAATAATATGGGACGATGATAAGCAAGCTGCTGTTTATTGTCCGCTTGCAGATTATTTTGGTTATGCTTTTGGTAAAGCTTCAATGCAGGGAGTTATGATTGGCAGTGATGGAAAAAAACATTACTCATGGTTTCCGATGCCTTATGATAAATCTGCAAAAATTGAATTGATATATAGAAAAACAAATAATGATACTTTGCTCAGCGGCGTTACATTTTTGGTGAAAGTTTATATTCAGCATAAAAAAAGAGATGCACTAACGGAAGGAAAATTTTATGCAACATGGAGCCATGAAAACCCTGTTGCAACAGGTAAGCCATTTACAATGCTTGATGTAAAAGGCAAAGGACATTTTGCAGGCGTTGCATTGCAGGCGCAGGGTTTAAAATCTGGGATGACAATATTTTTTGAAGGTGACGATTCCACTGTTATTGATGGCGAAACACGTTTTCACGGTACGGGTTCTGAAGATTTTTTTAATGGTGGCTGGTATGCATTGTTAGACCGTTGGAATGATGCGATGAGTTTACCACTTTCCGGTTGTCTGTATTATTCAACGGCACTTTCAAGAGCCGGCGGTTACCGTTATTTTTTGAATGATAAAATTTCTTTCAGCAAATCTTTTTTGCAAACTATAGAACATGGCCCGCAACATAATTTATTCCCTTCGGATTATACTTCTGTAAGCTACTATTATTGCGACAGGAACAACACGCAAAATATCATTCCATCAAACAATAACACACAAATTTATAAGCCTGATACGTTAGAGTTTTATCCGCAGATAACGCCTTCCGCGATGGATGGAAATATGAATATGGAAACAAAATGGGATGGGCCTGCAAAAAAAATGTTTTATACAATCAGCGATGAATCTTTATTGAAATTTTACTTTAAGAATATACCTGCAGGCAGCTATACTGTTTACATTAATTATGATAAAGGAATTGATGCAGCGCAGTTTTCTGTATGGCAAACGCAAACACAAATCTCAGGGTGGATTGATGCTTATGCTTCATCAACAGAAAAATTTCAAACACAAAAAGCGGGCGAAATAAATATCACCGAATTGAATCAAACTATTTCTTTCCACTTTAAAACAACAGTTCAACGTAATAAATTCTCATTGTCAAAAATTGTTTTTATAAAAAATAAATAACATGAATGAGTTGCTTTCAAAAGCATTAACCCAAAAAATTTTACCGGCAATTGTTTTTCATGATGAAGAAAATGTGTTGCCTGTTGCCGAAGCTTTTTTAAATGGCGGATTGAATGTAATTGAAGTGCCTGCAAGAACACCAATTGCATTAAACGCAGTAAGCGCTATTCGAAAAAAATTTCCCAAAATGTTTGTTGGTGCTGGAACATTGTTAACGACAACATTATTAAACGATGCCATCAATGCAGGCGCTCAGTTTGGTTTAAGTTCATCATTAAACAATAAAGTTTGTAATGAAGCAAGACAAAAACAATTTCCATTTATTCCCGGTGTGATGACGCCAAGTGAAATTGAATTAGCTTATGAATTAGGCTATGATATTCAGAAATTATTTCCTGCTTCACAAATTGGCGGAGCATCTTTTTTAAAAGCGATGTTGGGTCCGTATGAACAACTCAATATTCAATTTATTCCAATGGGCGGTATCAATGTTTCAAACATGCATGAATATCATCAATTAAAAAATGTAGTCGCTGTTGGTGGAAGCTGGCTTGCATCACAACAGATGATGAAAGAGAAAAACTATAAAGAAATTGAAGAAACAGTGAGGCAAGCATTGCAAGCAATAAAGCATTAAACAATTCACATGAAAATCAAGTCACATCAACTATACATAATTCCGCCGCGTTGGTTGTTTTTAAAAATTGAAACAGATGAAGGCATTGTTGGTTGGGGCGAACCAATTATTGAAGGCAAAGCAGCAACCGTTAAAGCTGCCGTTGATGAATTGATGCAAAGTTTAATTGGCAAAGACCCGATGGATATTGAACATCATTGGAACACGATGTATCGTGGTGGTTTTTATCGTGGCGGACCAATTTTAATGAGCGCAATTTCCGGTATTGACCAGGCATTGTGGGACATTAAAGGAAAGTATTTTAATGCACCAATTTATCAATTAATTGGTGGCAAGGCACGAGATAAAATGCGTGTATATTCATGGATTGGTGGCGACAGACCAAATGATATTGCCAATGCCGCAAAGGCTGCAAAAGAACAAGGTTTTACTGCTGTGAAAATGAATGCGACGGATGAGATGCAATACATCGATTCTTATGAAAAAATTAAACGTGTATTGCAACGTGTTGCTGCTTTGAGAGACGCTGTTGGAATGAGTGTTGAAGTAGGCATAGATTTTCATGGAAGATTGCATAAACCAATGGCGAAAGTGCTGGCAAAAGAACTGGAACAATTTCATCCCATGTTTATTGAAGAACCTGTGTTACCTGAAAATAATGAAGCGCTGAAAGAAATTGCGCAATTAACATCTATACCAATTGCAACAGGTGAAAGAATGTTTAGTCGCTGGCATTTTAAACAATTGTTACACGATGGTTATGTTGATATTATTCAGCCAGATTTATCACATGCAGGCGGCATAACAGAATGCAAAAAAATTATTTCAATGGCTGAAGCGTACGATGTTGCTGCGGCGCCACATTGTCCGCTGGGACCAATTGCTCTTGCTGCATGTTTGCAGGTTGATGCAACTTGTCATAACGCATTTATACAGGAACAAAGTTTGGGCATTCATTATAACACAAATAATGATTTGCTTGATTATTTACAGGATGCGTCTGTGTTTAAATATGAAAATGGTTTTGTAAATATTCCGTCTGCGCCAGGATTAGGAATTACAATCAATGAAGAGAAAGTGATTGAGATAGCGAAGCTTGGTCACAACTGGAAGAATCCGTTGTGGCATCATGAAGATGGCAGCGTTGCTGAATGGTAATTTCAGCATATAAAATAACTACTTGCTTATGATTGCGTGCAAATGAATAAATCAAAGTATATATTAAGTTGTGATTGGGGAACGAGTTCTTTCCGTTTGCGGTTGGTTGATGTTGTAAATGGAAACATTAAAGATGAAGTGTTTTCCGATAAAGGCATTGCATCAATTAATAACGAGTTGCTGCAAGAAAATTTGAATGAAAATGAGCGAATTATTTTTTATAAAAAAAGATTGCAATTATTTATTCAGCAAATACAATATGATGTAAAAGATGTGCCGGTAATTATTTCAGGAATGGCTTCATCAACCATTGGCATCAAAGAATTAGGTTATGCATATATACCGTTTGACTTATCAGGCAAAGATTTAATTATTGAAAAACTTGCTGCTGATGTTTTTTGTAAGCATGAAATTTTATTGTTGTCAGGATTGCGGACAGGAAATGATGTTATGCGCGGCGAAGAAACAATCTTGTTGGGTTGTGATATCGAAAGCGAAAAAGCATTGGTGATTTTTCCCGGCACACATTCAAAACATGTTGTCGTAAAAAACAAAGTGGTTGTTGATTTTAAAACATACATGACAGGAGAATTTTTCCAACTACTTTCAACAAAAAGTTTGCTTGCAAACTCAGTTGCTGAAAACATATTGTATAATGACGCGGCTTTCGTTGAAGGTATTAAAGAAGGAAGTACAAATAATATTTTGAATGCATCATTTCACGTAAGAACAAATCAATTATTTAATAAGCATACTGCTGAAGAAAATTATCATTATTTAAGCGGATTGTTAATTGGGAATGAGTTGAGTGAATTGTTGTCATCAGGCATAAAAAATATTGTGCTGGTTTGCAGCAACAATTTATTGCAACAATACATCACAGCAATAAATGTTTTAAATCATAAGGAGTTCAACATAAAAACCACAAATGCTGATGAAGCTTTAATTAAAGCGCATATTCATTTATCTAAAAATAAAAATTTGATATAAAAATTTTACCGATTGATTTGTTATTGCTCAGCTTTAAAGCTATTATATAAGCTCATTACAAAGCATAATGCAAGACAGAAGAATGAAACAAGTTTTTTATTACTGCTGAATGCAGTAGTGTGCTTTGTTAACGCTCAATGTTTTTTAGCACAAATTTTAAGAAGAAAATTAACCACGCTACTGCATTGATGGCAACATTATATTTGATTCATGTTTCTTAATTGTGCCAGGTTTTATTTGTTATTATTTTATATAGCAGGTTTTTTTATTAGTGCATCTGCCCAAAACGGCGAGAAAGCAATAGTCAGCCAAAAGTTTGTTTATAAAACAGCAAAGGCTGGTGAAGTATATATAGTATGGGCTACTGATTATTGGAGAACACCGGACAAAAAATTTTGGCCAAAAAATACTTATTTACAAGATAAGTTTGCCTATACTAAATTAATTGAACAAGGTGATTCTTTTTATACTTCCATTACGCTACCCTACAACAGCAGGTTAGATTATTTTTTTTGGATACCAAAAAGCAAGACCGGAAAGAAAGTAAACGGTTGGGACACTAATCTTAAAAGCGATTATACAAGCAATTTTACAGAGAATAAAATAATTGAGCTCAACGATTCAAAATTATATATCGAGTATCCTAAGTTTACCATTCTTTCAGCAGGCGCACAATTTTTAATTATATCTCTTGTTTTATTTTTAAGTGTAATTTTTTTATTTAGAAAAAACCGAAACCTGAATACATTTCTTATTGTTACCGGTTTTTTGTGCGGTGCTTTTGTTTATAGTTTTCTTGCACGTGCAGAGATCGCTGACTTATTTCATAAAAGTTTATCTGTTATTTTAGGTTCTGTTTTTCAGGATTTGTTTTGGTTACTTGTGATTGCAATTTTATTTTTTCCATTGCTGTATATTTTCAAACAAAAAATTATAGCAAGAAATGTTTTACTCGTAATATTTTTTTTAATAGCAACAATCACAGTTTTAAGTTCACTGCTTAATATTGAAGTGATAAAACAATTAGGCACACCTTTTAATTACAAATGGCTTTATTATTCTGATTTTTTTAGAGGAAATGATGCGCGTACAGCAGTTAGCGAAACACTCACTGATACTTTTTTAAAAAATATTTTTTTATTATTAGCCAGCTATTTTCTTTTTAGTATAGCTATAGCAATTGCTATCAAAAACATAGCGCATGGCAGGAGAGCAGCGCTTTCTTTAATTGTAATGCTATCTGTTTTCTTTTTACTTAGTTTTTATGAATATCGAACCAAACAATTTAAAGCAGCAACAATACAAGCTCCGGTTATAGCATTTCTCTCATCTGTTTTTGAACCCACTGCGGAAGCACAGCTATTAAAAACAAAAGTTTCTGATGAAACAGCGCAGTACATAATTAAATACCATAACAATTTTTATACATCAGCACTTGACAGCAGCCATTTGATTGATAATATAATTTTATTTGTTTCTGAATCTACTCCGCAACAATACATAAACATTTACGATTCAACTTTTAATTGCACGCCAAACTTAAAAAAGTGGAGTAACATATCTTCTGTTTTTACCAATATGTATGCACAGATACCAAGCACTCCCAATTCTATGCTTACACTTATTTCGGGCATTTATCCAATGGTTGATTATAAATCTGCCATCTCAGAAAAAATTCAATTGCCTCCGGTTAGTTTGCCAAAAATTTTAAATGATAACGGATGGGCAACTTCTTTGTTTTTTTCTTCTGACCTGCATTATTCTAACATGAACGTGTATGCAAAAAAACAGGGCTTTTCTTTTATTGAGGATTTTAATACGATGCCTTGTAATAAAAAATTTACGATAACGCACAGCAATATTGATGGTCTTGATGATGAATGTTTAGCACAAAATTATTTTAAGTGGTTTGACAGTACGAGGCCGAAAAAAACGTTCAGCATGTTATGGACTAATCAAACGCATTATCCTTATTATACCGATTCTGATATTTCTTACACTAAAGAAAACGATAACCTTAACCGTTATTTAAATGCACTGCATCATACAGATAAAGTGTTTGGTGAATTAATGACAGGATTAGAGAAACGAAATAAACTTAAAAACACCTTAGTTATTTTTATTGCTGATCATGGTGAAGCTTTTAATACACATTATCAAACGCTTCATGCATCCCGTGTTTACGAAGAAAATGTACACATTCCCTGCATGGTTTTTAATCCTGTTTTTTATAAAGGAGAATATGATAATAACATTCATGGTCTTATTGATATTGATGTTACCATAACTCATTTGCTTGGTCTGCAAAAGCCAAAAGAATGGCAGGGCAGAAGTTTGTTTGACACCACTAAGAATGGACGTACGTTTTTCGTTAGCCCTTATACAGATTTAATTCTGGGAACAAGAAATAAGAATTGGAAATACATTTACGATGCTGATACTAAAGAAAATGAATTGTACAATTTAGTAAACGATCCAAAAGAATTATTCAATGTTTCTAACCGCTACCCTGAAGTAGTAAAAAAAGAACACGAAATATTAATAGGCTGGGTACAGTATGAACATAAAGAATATGATCAGCGCAGAATGGAAAAATCAACTAAATAATTTGTGTGATGCGCAATGTGACTTGACAATCCTCAATACTATTTAGCATATAGTTCGGAGAAAAAATTATTACGCAGTTTAGTTACTCCCTTAATATCTTATCCATTTTCTTGCCTTTTGCCAGTTCATCAATTAACTTATCTAAATAGCGCATTTTTTGGATAAGTTCGTCTTCTATTTCTTCTACACGATAGCCACAAATTACTCCTGTAATTTTTGAGGCATTAGGGTTAATTCGTGGTGCTTCCGAAAAAAAGGTTTTAAAATCACTTTTTTTATCGAGTTGTTGTTGCAGCGTCTGTTTGTTGTAGCCAGTCAGCCAAAATATTATGGTATCAACATCTTCTTTTGTACGACCCTTTGTCTCTGCCTTTTTAATATACAAAGGATAAACACTGGAAAATAAAATCTTATAGATTCTCTCTTTATCCATTTTGGCAAATATTATTTATAATATTCACACAGATGCCAAAGCAAACCTGCATGCTGAAAGGCAAGTTAATATTTTATTGCTGATATTATTACAGCCGAATACTACAATGTGCCGCTATCGATGAATGCTAATTAAAACACATTGCAGAGAAGTCAACGTTGACAAAACAATTATTCTTCTCATTAAACTTCAACAGTACCCGTCTTCACTTCTCCGGTTCGTTTGTAATTAGCTAAAATAACTCCGGTTGTAGTAACAGTACTTTCTGTTAAAGTAAATGCTGCCGGGTATGCACGATTGTCAAACAACTTTTTCCCTTTACCAAGCGTCAACGGGTGAATTTTGAGCCGAAGTTCATCTACCAGGTCATTCTTTAATAACAAATGAATAAGCTCACTACTGCCCCAAACCTGAATGTCACCACCTTTTGAATTTTTGAGCTTCTTTATATCGGCAAGGCTTTTAAGAAATACTGAGTTTTTCCAATCTGACTTTTTCCTGGTCTTTGATAAGACGTATTTTGTACCATCGTTGATGCCCGGCCAAAAGTCTGCATGTTTAGGCCAGTAGCCCTCCCAAATCTCAAATGTTTTTCTACCCAAAAGATAATCAGCAGGTTCAAGCTCTTTTTGTACGGCTTTACCATAAGCCTCGTCACCATACGATGCAGTCCAACCACCATATTTGAAACCACCTGATGTATCTTCCTTAGGTCCGCCTGGCGCTTGCATTACTCCATCTAATGTGATCATTGATAACACAACTATTTTTCTCATATTTATTTCTGTTTTATCAGATACAAATCTCGTTAGGAAATACGGTGTAATTGCAGTGCGAATGCGACAATCATAGTGCTGAATCCGAAAAGTATTGGAGTAATAGCTGTGTAATAGAAATTGTCGCCAATGTTAGAGGCTGTTGTTTATGTATTCGATGCTGCTGTCATTTTATAAGCCACTGCAGCATCAGTAAGCGGTGTTAAATAAAGCGGGAGCGGTATGAGATGACAAGAGCAATATTTGAAACTGATTTAATTTATTACTTGATATTGTGCCCATTAAATTTTTAAGAAAACATCTATTGACAGTATGCTAATAAATAGCGCTCTTTTTTTTATATCACGAGTAACTTAACTTAATACCTGCATTATTATTAAGTCTTCTATTGCTGGCGGAACTTCAATTTTTTACAACAGGTTTTTATATTTTTTCATAAAGATATTTTTAAGAGCGGCGGGAATGAGTTGAACATTCATCTTCAGTATGGACTACTGATATTTTTCGAGTTTAAACTACCGCCGCTTTTGGTAAAATACCTTTGGGCAAAATACAAGCCAATCAGGCGCTGTATATTACAGCTACCAAAAGAATTAAACAAGTTTCAGATATAATACATCAAAAGTTAGAAGATAAAAATTTAAACTGATACTACTCCGCTTTATTTAAGGGCTTTATTGTTCTTATAAAGCAACCTTATGCATTTACGGCAAGTAACCTTTTCCAAATCGCCGGTAGCAATTCCTTCTGTCTGGGCCCGATGAGCCGCTTCTTTATCGCGGGGATTACACAGAATCATTCCATCTTCATTGAGAGCATGCAAGTCGCATTTTTGTCTTTTGTCTTTGAGCATTTAAGCTTATTAAAACCACACAAAGTTGGTATCGTTTTGCAGGCAGGCAACAGCACTGCGCAACCTTTACAAAAACTAAATTAAATGCCGCAATGTGCCTTATTATTACTCAATGCTTTTTAGAACATAATGCGGAGAAGAAAATGCAATGTTGGCTGTAGTGCTACTCTTGCAGCGAAGTCTCAACTCCATATCGCATTGCCGCTTCAAGTATATCAATGTTTATATCTTTTAGCGTTTTGAACCTAATGCAATAACCTGTCACGCTCGCCTTGCCTATTTTTTCTCCATACGTTTGGGCTAAGTATGTTTTATCTTTTATACCAAGTATATAAACAGAGATACCTGTTTTGTTTGCACTCAAACCAATTTGATAAAACTCTCTGGTTGTTCCATCAGCATATTGTATGGTGTGAAATCCATATCCTATATTAGGGTTAGAAACAGTTCGACCTTTATCATCTTTACCATCTAAGAACCATAATTTACATGCTGGCATTACTTGCAGAATGATGCGGTGTAACTCTCGCATGTCACTAAGTTTTGGTTCAGGTTGACTGGTAATATAGTTTTTGATTTGTTCTTGTACGTTCATAATATAAAAATTTCAGGTTACTTACTTTGCCAAACCATTTGTTGCGGTAGTTATACTTTCTTTGAGCGTCCCGGGAATTGTTGTTTTGAATTTATTTTTTTTACTTGGATACCATTGAATAAAAAACCCTGCAATTAGTAAAGGAAAAAATCCATGTCAATATAAACTGCTCCTCACATATTGCATAATTAAAGTTAGCAGATTCCCGCCTTCCCGAATAATCAACGACAGGTTGCGAGAATGGCGTACAAGAGATGAATGTTTTCATTAATGCTAATAAAAAAACAATAAGGCCTTCATCCATTTTAAAAGCTTATGTTTGCAGCGCAGGCAGTTAGTTCTTATTTTTCGTTATAGTTTTTTTAATTCTATTTTTATTTTAACTTTTATTAGTTCAAGTTTTAATTCAATTTTTATTTATTATTTCGTTTACGAGCTAACTCTTGTAACAGGGCAGGTAACACTGCCCTGTTTAGTGTCCGGCATCGTCTCCTTTAGGCACGATTCGGTAAGCAGGACAGTAAATCCCGCAACTGGCTCAACAATTGCTTTCATTATTAAAAACATTGTATGCCCAATCAATCCAACAATAACACGCAACCCAATTCCGGTGGAATAAAAGCAGATAATTACGACAAAGAAAAAGATGCTGCACAAAAAGAAAACAAACAAACAGCATCAAAAAAAGATAACACTTCACAACAAGAGCAGGAGATATTAAAGAAACAAAAAGAAACAGATTAAAGGTTATAAGCTAAAAACTTTTATTAAGCTGTTATACTTTCCTTTGAATTAGGATGTTTACAAATCTTCCAATATTCAAGTATAGTTTTAATGGTATGTTTTATTTGTTCGTAACTGCTTGCTTTTTGAAAGTATCCCTGCACATTCATTTGCGAATAAACTTCATTAACTGTTTTTTTAGCAAGCGAGGTACTAAAGAAAACAAATGGAATACTTTTTATGCGCAATCTTTCATCACTATCTAATTTTTGTTTAAATTCTACGCCGCTTAAACCGGGTAAATTAATATCGCTGATAATAACAAAAGGCTGTTCATTTGTTTCTTTCAAATAATTAAATGCCGCCATACAGTTATCAAACCAAATTGTTTTATTGGGAATATTTAATTCATTTAAAACTACATCTATAATATTTTTATCATCTTCATCATCTTCAATAAATATAATAGGGCCTGATACCATACGCTATTGATAGGGGCTTAACAAATGAATGAATGCAAGCAATGAAACAAAATAATCAATTAATATACCAAGATATAGCTGCACTGTTTATATTTAGTAACAGGTTAAGAGCGCGTTCTCATTGCATCCAATTTTCCTCCACAAACCGCAGCAGTTGTGCAACGTGTGGCAATTGGTTTTGTAGCATACTGTTGCGATAGTTTCTATGGTTTTCTGAGAAATATATTATTTTGTCGCGATGGCGGTTTTTCAATCCATTGCAAATTTCTTTTTCCCGCAGGGTTAATTGTTTATCGTTTTGCAGGCTATGCAGCAACTGGTTATGCGCTGTCTTGTATGAAGCCGCATTAGCGGCTTTTTTTTATTTTAATAATTCATCCTTAATTAAATTTTTATATGGGATCCAAACGTGTGTTGTCCAACTGTTGTTGTACCTGCTGCGGAGTTAAATTATTAAAATAGTTTTTTAGGTCTTCAAATTTTTGATTAGCTAAATTGTCTTTATCAATATTTCGGTAAGAATTGATAATTAATTTATACACTTTAAATACAATATCTGAATTATTCAAGTATGCTGCTTTGTTATTAATAAAATCATTAAGGCAGTCGGATAAATAATTAACTACAGTTTCATATTGTCCTTTTTGATAATAGCCTAGTGCATTATTATAGTTATTCGTGCAATTTTGACTTTTTGCACAAACGTTCACTGACAGTATAAATGCTATTATAATCAGCCGTATGAAAAAAACTTTATTTGGTTTCATAACTCGATATTTATTATAAATGAATTTGTTGGAGATTGGTTCAATAATTATTGCAGTTGTTTCAATTCATCTTCATATGGTTTTGCTTTTGCATCCTGGTCCTTAATATCCTTATACAAATGGATTAAATTTTGAAATGATGAAATCAAAGTGCCTTTATAGCTATTGAGCAGTTCATGTAATTTTCCATACTGATCATCTAATGCCTTATTGATATTTTTTTGTTGGTTGTTAATGGAATCAATTTTATCTCTTTTGTTTACAGTATTCAGGTTTTGTTTAGTTGAAGTGGAATCTTTCCTTAATTTAATAATTTCATTTTTAATATTTCCTTCATTCTCGGAAAAAACTAAATTCATATTAATTTGTTTACTTAATATTTCATAATAGTCCGTTTTCATATTATTAACGCAGGGTTCATAAACAGGAAGGCTAGATTCACGCATTGCAAGACCAATATTATTAATATTATCAAGAAATTTTTGGTCGCAATTCTGTGCATATCCTATTAAACGGGATAAGATTAAACAAAATGCCAATAATTTTTTTTTCATTTATTGCCAATTAATTTTTAATGCCTAATTGCAATTGTATTTTTTCATTTCTTCAATTGGTATATTGCTGCTTAAATATTTATTCCAAATAGTCGTGTCTAATTTTGTGGAGGTAACATTTTGGCAGATAAGATTAGCTAATTTATTCGAGCTAATAGGCCATTTTAAAATACTTCCATCTGCATAACCAGTCAGTACATATTGATGATCCATGTTAAATGAAAGAGAATAGGCAGAGCCGGCTAAAGATGATGTTGTAAGAGATAATTGCAGATTTGTTGCATTCCAGTCATTTTTTGTATCAATAATTACTACACTTCCATCTGTACTTGCTGATGCCACATAACCATCGCTATTGCAAATTATATCATATATACGGGCTGACTGATATTGACTAAGTTCAAGTTTATAATCGGTTAAAGACATGCGACAAATAACACCGAAAATATTTCCGATATAGAGATAATTTCCTTTAACATCAAACACCACGGAAGAAATTACACCCAAGTCATTTGATTTAATTTTTATGACTGAATCAGGAGAAATTAATAATACAGCAGAATCAATTGCAACAGCAATTTTATTTTTAAGTACAGCAATACAATTAAAAGCATTTTGCGCGTATGATAAATAATTTTTATTCCATAAAATTGGGTCATTTCCATTTACTATTTTATTATCCCAGACAACCTCCGTTCTTTTAGTCCACAAAACCCGACTCCATGAATTAACCATCCAGCCTTTGATACTTGAATCTAACTTTACGATTAACTTGCCATCATCCGTAAAACAAATAGACTTACCATTACCAAGCGTATCCTGTGTAGGCAATGTAAAAATATTATTAAGTTTTTTCGTTAAGCCAACTATATAAATGCTATCAAAAATTCCGGCAACAGCTAAATATTTTTTATCAGGGCTAATTGCCATGCTGGTTATTTTTTCTTTCAGATCATACAAAAGAGTGGAGGAATGCGCCATCCAATTTTGTTCAAAAATTTTTCCATTCGCACAACCGATATAAAATATATCACCGGAATTAATAATGGCTCTAATTTGTGAGACATCAGGATGGCTGAATTGGAAACTGTATCCCAAATCAGTTAATCTTTTATACATTGAAGTATAGAAATCATTGCTATTTTCACCGTTATTTTCTTTATTTACTAAAAAAGCTGCCCTGGAAATAAGAGCGGCATTTTTATAATCTTTATTTACTGATAAACTTTGCGATGTAATTAATAATTTCTGAGCAAAAGCGAGATTCTTATAACGTGTTACTGTTGATCTATTTTTTTGATAACTGAAAGCAAGAAAGGTTATGATCGCAAACAAAATAATTAATATAACTGCTCTTACAACCTTTTTTCTTTTACCCCTGTCTAATTCAATAGCCCGCCTTATAGCATCGCTTTTTTCTTTTTCGCGGAGTTGTATAAGTCTTTTATCTCTTTTTTGCTTTATAACTGGCGTTAGCACATCATGTATCAGTTCTACATATTCAACATTATTACGCAGTTCTTTTCTTATAATCCGTTTGTCTGTTAATTGGTTAATATCATTATTTGTGATATTATATTTCCGTCTGAGCTCTTCAACCAACTCTAATTTTCTAAAACCAGTTTCTGTTAACAGTGTATCTTCTATACCATGCTGAACATTTAGACTAAAGCTTTTCATTGTATTAGTATAAAAAGAATTAATTACGTCTTCTATATCAAATTGCGAAACGAGCTGCATGGTAATTTTATCCAATTCCTTTTCAATACGTTTTTCATTAAGCTGGTAACAAATCAGGCTTAATAAAAAAGGCTCAACTACAAACCTGTACCTATCGTCTTTATCGTTACTCAAGGCATTAAATTCGCGATCGGAAATACCCGGTAATTTCTTAATTATCGCAACAGCCACATTTTTTTCCACTAAACCTTTTGCCGGTTTTATAACTGCGTCCATTGCCTGTTCCACCGTCATTTGCATTATACGAAAGCGGCTGTTCTTTATAGAAGGCAAGTAATTTTTAAAGCTTTCAAGTTGGGCTAAATAATCTTCGCGCAGGCTTATTACAACACGGTAAGGTTGTTTTGCATAATCAGACGAAATTTTTTCTAAATTTTTCAGCAACTGCTCCTGGACTTTTAAGGGTACACGGTTTTCGCACATGTCAGAAAGTTCAGTAATAAACTCAGGTAACTTTTCATATTGTTCTTTCCCTATCGTAAAAATTTCTTCAAACTGGTCAAGTATCAACACCGGTGTTATAATGCCATCTTTCAATTGCAGATCATGAAAATATTGCCATAAAGTAGTATCTCCAATTTTAGATACAGATTTATTTACTGTAAACAAGTCTTCATAAATCAACTCTTTTAATTGTTCAAGCGGAACTTTTTCAGCAGAAAAATCAATTCTTATATAAACAGGAAAATAAAAGTTTTTTTGAAGTTCAGGTATGAGTCCGGCTTTTATTAAAGATGTTTTGCCTATTCCCGATTTACCAAAGACTATAGTGAGCTTATTACTTTCAACTAATCTGAACAACTCCTTAATTTCAGTATCACGCCCACCAAACTGAGATTTATTTTTTTCCTCATAGGAACTTAAACCTGGGAAAGGCCGCTGATTATCTATAACATCGGCAATTCTGTTATCACTAATAGTATTTTTAATTTCCATATCAGGGCGTGACCGGAATTAAATTGTTTTCTGTAATGAATTTGTTTACAAGTGTACTTAAATCGTTAAAACTGGTGATGCGTGTTATATTTAAATTTCTGATTTCTTCAGGAATGCGCGTATCCGAAAGAGCAGTATCATCAATAAGAAACGGGCGTATAAAATTACGATCGTTAAGAAATTCTGAAGCAATTGCAATCTTCCATTCCTGGTCATACACATAGCGGCTTTTATCCTCAATGGCATTTTTAGAAATAACGGGTAGAAAGTAGTCACAACTTTTAATATGTTCTTTAATTACCTGCTTAAACTGCTCTCCGGTTTTTAAAATATCATCGTCAAAAAATACTTTTAATCCATTTCGCTCAAATGCATTTTTTAGTTTTTCTGCTTTGTCTTTATCATCACGGCTATAGCTTATAAAAACTTCTTCTTTATACCGGGGTACAACGTCATTCTTATTTGTGTATTTATTCCATTGATTAAACAGGTCATTAATAAATTCAATTGAATTTTTATAAATATAATCATTGCTTAAGTTTGTTTTGTTAATGCCAATTGGAATAATCTTCATAGAATTATTGTTTAAAAACTTAATTAATTCTATGTCACTACAAGTCTGGTCACATGCAACATATATCGCTCTCTGGCAATCTCTAATACTTTCATGGCATATACTACGAATAAAAAAACGCATAAACCAGTCTGGAAAACTGCTTCCGATTATAAGAATATTTTTGCGGTTAAGTGCTTCAAATAGTTTTGCTACGTAGCTATCAGTTGAATCTTGTAACTTATATAGATATTCAAGGGCATCTTCATCTGATAGTGCAAATTTAGTTCCTTCAATGTTCCCCATCACATTGTAAATTTCTTTAAGCGAGCGATCTTCTTCTTTAGTAACTGCATTTGCAGGGATGGAAAAATTGAAAATATTTAGTTTCTTTTCAGTATTAAAAGCTCTCTTAAGAAAGTTATCTAAGTTTACGGTTATAAAAGTTTCAAAGCCACTTATTTCTATTAGGTTTTTGTAAGGTTCAAGCAAAATTTGTTCATCAGATAAATTAGATATACTGTTGGATATATAATTATTAATTTCATTTTCTTTTGTACCATTTTTCTGTAAAATTGATTTTACATTATTAATCGTTAATGGATAAGGCACAGTTCCGTTGCCATATATATCCCACAATCTAAAGGCAATATATTTATATAAATTTATTTGAAAATGTTCTTCACTTTCCTGCCCAGCTTCTAATAGAGCATTGTAATTACTAAAATTTGAAATAGATCCTTTTTTTAAACGTACTACAGATATATCGTTCCCTAAAACGGGTACGATACTTTTGTAGTTAATGTTTTGCACGAGGGCATTCCAATTAAACGAATTGCTCATACAACCAAATTATTTTACTAAATGCCGTTAAACCAAAAACAATAATTTGAAAAATGAAATCTGCATTAACAATTGTCGGTATATTTTTAATTCAGGGAACGACTAACCACTAAGATAGTTTTTTTTAAGTTTATTCGGTTATTTTACAAGTCATTATAAGTTCAATTCTTTAAAAAAATACTTGGGTTTGTTGGTTAGCGACTAATAAGTGATGAGATTACTGTATTGAACCTCTTTATTTGTGCGAAAACTTGCGGAGTACTGAGATAATTAAAATAACTACCCAATGATCTGATTTACGATTTAGATTTACGAATTACAATATTAAGCAGCAGATATGCGGCTTTTTGTTTAATGTTATAATAGATGTTGCCCAAAATTTTTCAAAAAACTGCTGCAGGTATTAAACCCATTTGCTTTTTCATTATCGTAATGCCGGCCGTTGCTGACCAATATAGAGGCCCTTTTTATTGTTCAACCTTCTTTCAAACCTGGATCCATGAATGTAGTACTATACTCTCCCGCTATAGATATACTGGATAATGTATTTATTTTTTACAATTTTAAACAGGTATGCGATGCCATAATGGTAGTAACGTTTGCTAAAGAAGCAGGCAGTTGGGAAAAAACTTTCATTTATTATTCTAACGAAAGGTGGCAGACCGAAAGCCTGAAAGATTATTTTGATAACCAAAAATATGTTTGGGTTTGCAAAGAATTACAGCCTGTTTTTAAATATTATGAAGATGTAATAAGTTTAATGGTATTGATATAGATGAAAAGCAAGGAATTTTTCCTGCTCTAAAATTTGAAAGCGATGCCCGGTTAACAGGAGATGCCCGATTACTAAGAGTGCACATCAATGCCACCACAAGCCCGATCTGCTTTACGATTTACGATTTTACGAATACAATTTAAAGCTGCAGCGATGTGGGCTTTTTTTGATGTTACCATATTACTTTTTTTCCTGCGATTTGGAATGTTCCCGCATGGGCCGGACTTTTTATTGTGATGAAAATATGTCCTGTCCGCAAACTTAATAACTGCTTTAATGTCGGTCAATTAAAAGGGTAGAGAATTGTTCCAATTCTTTCAACAAATTCAAACTCAATAAATTTGTCAGGATTAATATTATAAATATTTAATGGATATTTTATTTAGCAAACAGAACAAATGAATCTAAAACGCTTAGACTAATATTAATAGCTTAAACGAAATTCAATAACAATTTAATAACCAAATAATTATTTAATTTAAGTAATTTTAAATAACATATTTAAGGTTACTTAATAGAACTGATATATTAGAAATTGGCAAACGATTTTTTAATTTAATTATTAAATTTCACAAAGTTTATTAAATTATTGATTTTTAAATATATATGCCGAATATTATTTATTAAAAATTCATAAATAATTACATATTATTAATACTTACAATAATAAAAACGTGAAGATGTAATTTTTAAACAAAAAGAAATATGAATTTGCATCTGCGTACTTTTGCCGCCCATATGGAATTTTTACAACAGCTTAAAATAAAGGCAGAGAATGCCGGTACTTCTATAGGGTCTGTATTCATAAATGAAACAGTAGAAAAAATTGAATCTTATTCACCAGTTGACGGTAAATTGATTGGCAGCGTTTTTACCACGTCGGCAAATGCCTATCAAAAAACCCTGGAAACCGCGCAACAAGCCTTCTTAGAATGGCGTAAATGGCCGGCACCTAAACGTGGTGACATTGTACGGCAGCTTGGTGAGGCTTTGCGCAGGTACAAAGAACCGTTGGGTAAACTGGTTAGTTATGAAATGGGCAAAAGCTTACAGGAAGGCTGGGGCGAAGTACAGGAGATGATTGACATCTGCGATTTTGCTATTGGTCTTAGCCGCCAGTTATACGGTTTATCTATGCATAGCGAAAGACCGGGGCACCGTATGTATGAGCAATGGCATCCGCTTGGAATTGTAGGAATTATTTCTGCTTTTAATTTTCCGGTGGCAGTATGGAGCTGGAATGCTGCCATTGCCTGGGTATGCGGAGATGTTTGTGTTTGGAAACCGTCTTCGAAAGTTCCATTGTGTGCCATCGCCTGTCAGCAAATAGTTGCAGAAGTTTTTGCAAAGAACAATGTGCCCGAAGGTGTAAGCTGCCTTGTTACAGGTAATGCCTGCGGCGATTTAATAAATGCTGATGAACGCATCCCGCTGATTTCATTTACCGGCTCTACAAGAGTTGGGAAAATTGTAGCTGCAGCTACTGCAGAACGTTTTGGTAAATGTATTTTAGAACTTGGCGGAAACAATGCCATTATCGTTTCAGAAAATGCAGATATGCAAATGGTTTTAACCGGTGCTGTGTTTGGTGCCGTTGGTACTGCGGGACAAAGATGTACTACAACGCGTCGCTTAATTATTCATGAGAATATTTATGACAAAACGATTGAAACATTAAAGCATGCTTATGCACAGTTAAAGATTGGCGATCCGTTGGATGCAGCTAATCATGTAGGTCCTTTAATAGATAAGAAAGCTGTTGAAGATTATTTAAAAGCCATTGAAACAGCAAAAGCACAAGGCGGAAAAATAATTGTTGAAGGAGGGAAGCTCGAAGGAAAAAATTATGAAAGTGGTTGTTATGTTAAGCCGTGTATAATTGAAGCTGATAATGATTTGAATATTGTGCAAACAGAAACCTTCGCACCTATATTATATGTAATGAAATATTCAACTATTGAAGAAGCGATTCAAAAACAAAACGGTGTGCCACAGGGATTATCATCTTCCATTTTTACAAACGACATGCGTGAAATGGAATTATTTCTTTCATCTGAAGGAAGCGACTGTGGAATAGCGAATGTAAACATTGGAACCAGCGGCGCAGAAATTGGTGGTGCATTTGGCGGTGAAAAAGAAACGGGTGGTGGACGTGAAAGCGGCAGCGATGCATGGAAAGCTTACATGCGCAGGCAAACCAATACTATTAATTACAGCAGTAAGTTGCCATTGGCGCAGGGAATTAAGTTTACGATTTAACTTGCAGAAAATTCACAGATTAATATTTAGTGATGAAGAAACTGTTATTGGTTTCGATGCTTATTTATAGCAGCCTGTGTTCATTTGCACAGGATAATAAAGCGAAAAATGATTCGGTTTGCCGTATGGTGCAACAATATTTCAATGAAAAGAATACAGATTCTTTATACGCTTTAGCCGGTGATGCATTTAAACAGCAAATCGACGCTGATCAATTTAAACAAATTTGCGCAAACAACCTTTTCCCGTTGGGTACTCTGCAAACGCAGTTTGAAAGTTATGCCAATAACCTCAGCAGGTATAAAGCTGTTTTTACAAATGCCACCTTAATTCTTTTACTTGGTGTTGATGACAAAGACAAGTTACAAACGTTGTTATTTCAACCGTATGTAAGCGAAGCAAAAAAATCTGCAAAAGTTGCCACGAATAATCTTTTGCAAAGCGTAACAGACAAAGCTGTTGACAGCATTGTGCAACCCTATGTTAGCCTTGCAGCAGCACATGGGTTAAGCATTGGCATTTTAAAGAAAAATGAAATGAATTTTTATGGTTACGGAGAAACTGCAGACGGTAATAAGCAAATTCCTAATGAACATACATTGTTTGAAATTGGTTCTATCACCAAAACATTTACTGCTACATTACTTGCAGATGCGATAAATAGCGGAAAGATAAAACCCGATGATCCGGTAAATAAATATTTACCTGACTCTATTCCGCTAATACAATATGAAGGCGTTCCTGTTACAATAGAAATGCTGAGCAATCATTCATCAGGTATTCCGCGTATGCCTTCTAATTTCGATTTCTATGCAACAGATTCTTTGAATCCATATAAAGATTATGGAGAACAGCAGTTGTTCGGTTTTTATAAAACATTTAAACCTGTGCCCAAGCCAGGCACTCAATACGAATATTCTAACCTTGCGGTAGCAACATTAGGCGTAATACTTCAGCATATTTATAAAAAGAGCTTTGAACAATTAATTATTGAAAAAATTTGTGACCCTCTTGACATGAATAATACGAGAGAGTTCATCCGCAAAAATGATTCTTCAAAAATTGCAGTTGGATATAATGAGAATGGAAAATATAATGGTCCCTGGGATTTTATAGCATTTGCTCCGGCAGGCTCTATCCGTTCTGATGCAGCAGATATGCTGAGATATGCGAAAGCGAATCTGGGTGATGCGCCTGTTTCTTTAAATAAAGATATCCAGTTAACACATATCGTTACGTTTAAAGATAATTCCGCAACAGTGGCTTTGGGATGGCATTATATTAAAGCAGGCAATCAGGAAATTCTTTTTCATAATGGCGGCACAGGTGGTTACAGGAGCTATCTTGGAATAAATTTAAATAAAAAAATTGCCGTGGTTATTTTATCAAACACAGCAATAAGTGTTGATGACATAGGAAATGAACTTATAAAATATTTGGATTGACAATTATCTTAGAAACAGGCTTAGCTAAAAATTGCTAATACTCCAGCAACTTTCTTACACTTTCATCCAGCCTCGCTTTTGCCAAAAAGTTTTTTTCTAATTCTATGTTGAAAGGAATTGGTGTATCTAAAGATGCACAGCGTATAACAGGTGCATCAAGCAGTTCGTAACAATGTTCATTTATCCATGCTGAAATTTCGCCGCCAATACCGCCGGTTAATGTGTCTTCATGTAAAATCAAAACTTTCCCTGTGCGTTCAACACTTGATTTAACAGCATCATAATCTAAAGGCAGCAATGTTCTTAAATCTAAAATATCAAGTGAAATATCTTCATGCGTATTTGCATATTCTGTTGCCCAATGCACACCGGCGCCATAAGTTATTATGCTAATGTCTTCACCATAATCAACAATTCTTGCTTTACCAATTTCAATCTCATAATATTCATCTGGCACATTACCACTAATGCTTCTGTATAAAGCTTTATGCTCAAAATATAAAACCGGATTCGGATCATTAATGGCTGCAATCAATAAACCTTTTGCATCAACAGGCGTTGACGGATAAACAACTTTCAATCCTGGCGTATGTACAAACCATGCTTCATTGCTTTGCGAATGAAATGGTCCTGCGCCAACGCCAGCACCTGTAGGCATTCTAATTACAACATCTGCATTTTGTCTCCAACGATAATAAATCTTTGCAAGATTATTTACGATTTGATTAAAGCCCACACTCGCAAAATCTGCAAACTGCATTTCCATCATAACTTTAAAACCTTCCATGCTTAATCCTAATGATGCACCAACAATTGCGCTTTCGCAAATGGGTGTATTACGCACACGCTCTTTACCAAACATGTTTACAAACCCTTCTGTAATTTTAAAGGCGCCGCCATATTCAGCAATATCCTGACCCATTAAAATTAAGTTAGGATGTTGCTCCATGCTTTGTTTTAATGCATCGCTGATGGCGTTGATAAAACGAGCCTCCCTCCAACTACTTTCGGTGGAGGGAGAGTAAGAAACAGGTTTACTGTTATCAATCTTTTTTACGGTTAACCGTTGACCGTTAATTGTTGACTTTTCTGCATACACATCTTTCAACTCTTCTTCAGTATTTATTTTTATTGATGGTGCGTTAAAACCAACAGCAAGCTCTTCATCAATATAATTTTTTGTTTCCTCTTTAATTGATTCAATTGTTTCTGCTGATAACACTCCTTCATCAAGCAAAAAATTTTCATAGTTGATAGCCGGATCTTTTTCTTTCCACTCCTCAAACAAATGCTGCGGAATATATTTTGTGCCGCTGGCTTCTTCATGTCCGCGCATTCTGAAAGTCATACATTCTATTAAATATGGTTTTTGATTGTTGATGCAATAATCCCTAACACCTTTTATTGTATCATACACCGTTAAAATATTATTACCATCAATCTGAACGCCTTCCATGCCATAACCTTTTGCACGGTCAATCAAATTCTCGCAACGATATTGTTCACTCACAGGCGTGCTTAAACCATAACCATTATTTTCAATTAAAAAAATTACAGGTAAATCCCACACGGCAGCAACATTTAATGCTTCGTGAAAATCGCCTTCACTTGTTCCGCCTTCACCAGTAAATGCCAATGAAACTTTATTTTCTCTTTTTAATTTATGTGCGAGTGCGGTGCCATCTGCAATGGCTAATTGTGGTCCAAGATGTGAAATCATTCCGCAAATATGATGTGCTTTATTTCCAAAATGAAAGCTGCGTTCCCTGCCTTTACTGTAACCATCATAACTGCCCTGCCATTGCATAAATAATTTATGCAGCGGCATATTGCGTGTTGTAAAAACGCCAAGATTTCTGTGCAGCGGCATAATCCATTCATCATCCTGTAAAGCAAGCGCAGCACCAACCGCAATCGCTTCCTGCCCGATGCCGCTAAACCATTTTGAAATTTTTCCCTGCCGCAAAAGCACGAGCATTTTTTCTTCAATCATGCGCGGCAATAAAAGCTTTTTATAAAAATCTATGAGCTGTTCGTTTGATAAATCTCTGCGTTGAAACTGCATCATGCGGCGAAGTTAAATTTTCAATTTGTAGTTTACAGCTTCTTAAAATAATTCAATTATTTTTTTCTTTTGTGATAAAATATTAAATTTTAGGAGCTTTATTTAAACAGTAACTTTTTCTAATTGCTTTAAAAAGCTTTCATCTACATCAGCACCTATACCAATACTATCGGGGAGTTCAACAAAAAAATTATTATACGTTACACCACCTGTAACAGGATCAATTTTATGACCGAGCATACAGGTATCCATATCATAAAATTTTACATTATCAAATGCGGTTGCAAAATGTGCAAATGCAGTTAATGCCACACGGCTTTCCAGCATGCCGCCCATCATGCATGCAATATTATTCGCTTCACAAGCTGCATTTATTTTTTTTGCTTCTGCAATGCCACCGCTTTTTGCAAATTTTATATTGATGTAATCGCATGCACCTGCTTTTATTAACCGTTCTGCATCATAATGATCAAACACGCTTTCATCTGCCATAATTTTTATCGGAGAGATTTCCTTTAGCGTGGGTAAAAAGTGATCATCATGTTTGCGCATAGGTTGTTCACAAAATTCAATATTAAATTTTCCTATTTCGGTTAAAGCATACACCGCATCCTTATAATTCCATCCCTGGTTTGCATCAACTCTTAATTTAATTTTTTCACCAATAGCGTTGCTTATTAATTCAATTCTTTGTACATCTTCTTTTGCATTTTTACCAAGTTTTACTTTTAAAATTCGCACACCACGTTCAACAAATTCTTTTGCCTGTTCAGCCATTTGTTGGGGTGAATTAATGCCGATAGTTAAATCTGTTTCTAATTCTCTTATTTTATTTCCGCCTAAAAATTTATACAAAGGAAGTTGTGCATGTTGCGCTGCAATATCATTTAACGCCATATCAAATGCACTTTTTATTGTGTTGTTATAAGCAGCAAAGGCATGCAGCTCGTTTATTCTTTCTTCAATCGCTAACGCATTTTTATTTTTCCACAATGATGCAAAATCTTTTGCCATTTCAAAACAGGTTGCTTGTGTTTCTCCTGTTATCATTGGAAAAGCAGAACACTCACCAACACCTGTAATTTTTTCATTTGTATAAACACGGATAAAAATGTTTTGGGCATATTCCATTGTGCCGGTGGCAATGGTAAACGGTACCATTGGAATACTGTATTTATAAATTTCAGTTTGGGTTATTTTCATATTGTTAATTACAATTCTCCTTTTTCTTCTAATTGTTTTATTCTGTTTCGCTCTTCTGTTTTTTCATCGAGCGCTTTTTGAACAATATCTTTAAATTCTTTATCGTTTCGAATATTATCAAACAATTTATCGTGTTGAATTAAATAAGGAGAACCCCAATCCCATCTCCATTGTTTAAGAATTTTTAATGCAGTTTCCTTATCGCCCTTAAGCGCACAAAGACCAGCATAATCATAACTAAGCGTATCATTGTTATTGCGATATTCTTTAACGGCTAATGCAATTTTTTCTTTTGCCTCTGCTATTTTCCCGCTATTCACAAGAGCCACAGCCCAACGATTAAAATTACGATGATTAGGATAGCGATGCCAAAGGGTATCGTACATTCCAGCGGCCCTGCTGCAATCATTTTTATCATTACAATATGCTTGTGCTATCTCATAATAGGCATTTAGTTCTCTGTTCACATATTGACTGGCATATTTAATTACCGAATCAGCTTTACCCCATTGCAGATAAATAATGGTAAGCCATCGAAGCGCATTAGTCCGAAAAATAGTATTAGTATCAGACAATTCAACAGCTTTTTTACAATACAGTTCAGCATTTTGAAAATCACCACAAGTATTATAAGCAAACCCAAGTGTGGTATAAACAGAAGATGTAAAAACAGAAAGCGGATTAAGACGTATAGCTTTTTTGCATAAAGGAATTGATTTTTCAGGGTCATACCAGGAATAATGGTTACCTAATTCCCGGTTTGCATCAAAATTATTTGAATTAATAGCAAGTGATTTTTCAAGATAGGATATTGCAGAATCACTATTAAAAGTAGTTTGCGATAGTAAAAAATATGCATCGGATGAAAATTCGTCAATTTTGAGTGCTTTGTTTGCCAATGATTTTATACTATCTAAAGTCGGTTGTGTTTGCGAATCATTTGCCCCTTTATCAGTCCGATAGATATAAGTTTGCCCTTTTAAAACATAAGCTTCAGCCATCAATGGATCGCTATGAATAGCATTGTCGCAAAGAGAAAGTGTATGGAGATAATCAGAATAAAGTTGGGGGCTTGAAGTAATAGAATCCCAATATAAAGGATGAACGGCTGAAACAAGTTTAACATAAGCTGTTAGTGCATCATTATATGCATCAATGGCTGCGGGATTTTGTGTGGCTAACCTATTAATGCGTGATTGTTCATCAGGCGTAATTTTCAGTTGTAATGCAGAGGCTATTTGCTGCGCTATATTTTCCTGAAGAGAAAAAATATCTTTTACTTCACCCGGAAAATCATCACTCCATATTTCTTTATCAGTCGTAGCATCAGTAAGAGATACAAACACCTCCACTTTATTTTTATCACGCAATACATTTCCCTGCACAATATATTTTATTCCGCCAAGTTCACTTGCAATGTCAGGAATAGAAAGTTTGGTATCGCGGTATTTTTCTACTGATTGAGAAGCAATAGGAATCAAACCACTAAATAATTCTAATTTTTTCTGCAGCTCAAGCGCTACACCAATACAGAAAGGTTCATTCTCTTCTTTGTTTGTACTTACGTTTTTAAATGGTAAAATGGCAATAGATTTTTCAAGCTGATTGTTTTGTTGCTTAAAATATTTTGTATAAAGAAAGTAAGCAGCAATAGCGATTATCAAGACTGAAATACCAATAACAATTTTTGTAAGGATTGTATTTTTCTTTTTAGTTTCTTTCAGCTTTCCACTCATTTGTTTTCTTTGCGGAACAACAAGCCCTTCATCTGCGAGAGCAAAAACTTCTATGG
>JAICKT010000514.1 GCA_025927795.1 Parafilimonas sp.
CAGGGTTTTCAAAATGGATAACACCTTTTATGCGTGCCGCCATGAAGCGGGCAAATAAAAAAGATCTTAAACTACTTCAATCAATTCTTGAAAAAAATCAACCATCCTAAAAAAATAAAATAATGAAAGAATTTATAATGTTTTTCAAACATGAACAGCCAGATCCGGAATCTTCACCAGAGCAAATGCAGGAGGTGTTGAAACAATGGCAAACGTGGATAAAAGGCATTGCACAAAAAGGAAATTACAGCAGTACCAACCGGCTGCTTTCTACAGGCAAAACACTTAAGCCAAATAACGTAATTACAGATGGCCCGCACATGGAATCAAAAGAAATGATTGGCGGCTATCTTATTGTTAATGCAAATTCACTTGATGAGGCAGTTGAAATAGCAAAGACATGCCCTAACCTTAAAGGCGGTAATGGCGTTGTAGAAGTAAGAGCTGTAATGTCAATTGATGCTAATCCTGACTCAGATAATTTTTTAAACGAGAAATAAAACGAATTATGAAAGAATATTTGTTGTTATTCAGAGGTGGCGATGCTATGAAAGGCATGTCTGCAGAAGAGATGCAGGTGCATATGCAACAATGGATGCAATGGATGGGCGAGCTGAATGCAAAGGGAAAGTTCAGCGGTGCACAACCATTAATCAACACCGGCAAAGTAATTACAGGCACAAAAAAAGTTGTTTCTGACGGTCCGTTTATGGAAGGCAAAGAAATGGTTGGAGGATATTTAATTTTAAAAGCTGGTAATTACGATGAAGCAGTTCAGCTTTCAAATGATTGCCCGGTACTTGCATTTGATGATGGCACTGTTGAGGTAAGAGAAATACAGGAGTTACAGATGTAAATTCCCGGTTTAAGCAAAATTTCCTGCTTATGCCGGGCAGTTTTTATTTTGTATCTTAAAGAAAAAATTATGTCTAAAGCAACGGGCAAAGGCACAAAAGAAAATCCGTGGCAATTAAAAACACCACCCGGCACATCTGAATATATAATGTATAAAGATGAAACTGTAAACCCAGCGGTACTTGTTTGCAAAGTAGGAACCACAACATTACATTATCAATGGCGTGCTATTGATGATTTACATGCCATGCTGAAAAAACATAGAGGCTGGGTGGAGCTTGGTAGTACTGATGAGCAAAAGCCTGCGAAAGAAGGAACGGTTGAAGCATGGGCACGTGCCGCAGATAATCCTGTTGGTGGATGGTATGGTTTAAAGAAAGGCTTTCGCGGAAGATTTGGTATGTACGCGCCACCTTTAATGGAAGCTTTAGGGCTTGCTGAAGTGGAACACAATCCAAAAAATAATCGTATGAAAGCCTTATAGCTTAAAGAACAAATTGTGTCACCTTCCAGTATTAATCTCACGCAGCTTGCTGATAATCTTTTTAGAACAGAATCTAAAAAGATGGTAGCTGTACTTACTAAAATTTTCGGAACAGAAAATTTACAAACGGCAGAAGATGTAGTGCAGGAAACGCTGATAACCGCATTGAATACATGGAAGCTAAAAGGCGTTCCTGATAATCCTTCCGCATGGCTTTACCGCATTGCAAAAAATAAAGCTATTGACATCATTCGCCGCAATAAATATTCGCTTCAATACGATTTCAGCAGCGAAGAAAAAAAATTACTTACCTCGGCATATACAGTTGTTTCTGCCATGAATGATTTATGGAGAGAAGAATTAATAAATGATGATATGCTTGGGATGATGTTTGCCTGTTGTCATCCGCAATTATCAGCAGAAAATCAAATCACACTTATTCTTAAAACACTGTGCAGCTTTAGCACTACGGAAATTGCAAAAGCATTTCTTACCAATGAAGATACCATTTCAAAAAGACTATACAGAACGAAAGAGTTTTTCAGGCAACATAAAATTGAATTAAAGATTCCTTCTTCCGCTGAAATCAAAAACAGAACGAGTGCTGTTCTAAACGCAATTTATTTGTTGTTTAACGAAGGTTATAATTCTGCTTCTGCTGAAACACTGATTCGTAAAGATGTGATTGAAGAAGCGATGATGCTTTGCAAAATGCTTACAGAAAATACGCACACACAGCAACCCGAAGTGTTTGCATTAATGGCGCTGATGTGTTTTCATGCAGCAAGAGTTGACAGCCGCTTAACAAGCGAAGGAGAAATGATTTTATTATCGAACCAGGACAGAACAAAATGGAGCAGGCAATTAATTGATGAAGGAAATATGTATATGAATAAAGCCGCGTTTGGTGACGAAGTAACCACGAATCATTTGGAAGCAGCCATTGCATTTGAACATTGTACTGCCCCAAGCTTTGAACAAACAAACTGGAAAAGGATTTTAAATTATTATGAATGGTTGTGCAGGCTTTCAACATCACCGGTAACAGAATTAAACAAAGCAATTGTTGTAATGCAGGTAGAAGGTGCAAATGCAGCGCTTGACATTTTAAATAACATCAGCGACCGAAAAAAATTAGAGAGCTGGTATTTATATTATGCCTTGTTAGGTGAAATTTATTTGAAGCTGAACAGGAAAGAACTTTCCAAATTAAATTTTGAAACAGCCATTAATCTTACAAAATCAGAAGCTGAAAAAAGAATGATGAAAAATAAGATTGCAGGTTTTAATTTGCAGTAAACTTTTTGCGCATAAATGCTTTTATGTAAATGTTTGATTGTGTAAAAGACACTGGTTGAGAGTTCTCAATTCTGCCTTTTGGTAAGTTTCAGGATTAACAGGTTGTCGGTTTCTGTGGCAATCCCAGGCGTCGATAGCAATTGCCAGGGCGCAGCATGATTGTTACAAATTGGAAAGTTATTCGTGCGCTCGCAATGACAACAACTCCGG
>JAICKT010000427.1 GCA_025927795.1 Parafilimonas sp.
AGTTTTTATCAAATAAAATTCCACCCGAATTAATTGCAGTCGTATCAGAAGAAATTAAATTATTGTTTGATGTTGTAGAGTTGCACGAAACCAGGCATAATAAAAAAAGAAAAACACCCGGACTGTATAAAAAAATTTTTTGCATACGCATAATTAAACAAAACAAAATTGTTTTAAAATATCTTTGTATCAATTATTAATTTCATTTTTTAAAAAATAAAATATGTCATTACCAACAAATAATAAAAAGGGTGGAACTAAAACCACTAAAAATCAAACAGGAAATGCCGGTTCGAAATTTATAAAAGTTAATTCAAAGCCCGGTGCTGCAAAACAAAAGGTAAGACCAACAGGCGCAAACAGGGGAAGTTAGCTATAATAATATTTTTTTGCATGATTTATAATTCATGAAGCTTTCTATTATTATAGTTAGTTTCAACGTAAAATATTTTTTAGAGCAATGCCTGCATTCTGTTGAAGCTGCGTGTAAAAATATTGAAGCAGAAATTTTTGTAGTTGATAATGCCTCAACCGATAATTCAATTGAATATCTGCAACCAAAATTTCCATTTATAAAATTTATTAAGAATGATTTAAATGAAGGCTTTGCAAAATCAAACAATAAGGCATTACGGCTTGCCGCAGGTGAATATATTTTGTACCTAAATCCCGATACAATTGTTGCAGAAGACGCGTTTGTAAACTGTCTGCAATTTTTAGATAAATACAGGAATGCAGGCTCGGTTGGCGTAAAATTGATTGATGGCAGCGGCAATTTTTTGGCTGAAAGTAAAAGAGCATTTCCCTCAATCATCGCTTCATTTTTTAAAATGAGTGGTGCAGCAAAGTTGTTTTCGCATTCTGCAATCTTTAACCGTTATGCTTTGGGTAATCTTAATGAAAATACAACGCATGAAGTGGATGTTTTGCCGGGTGCTTTTTTTATGGCACGCAGAAATATTCTGCTTCAGTTAAATGGCTTTGATAAAGATTTCTTTATGTATGGAGAGGATATTGATTTAAGTTATCGCATTCAGCAGGCAGCATATAAAAATTATTATCTAGGTAATTTATCAATCATACATTTTAAAGGAGAAAGCATGCAGACGAATAAAACCGCGTATGTAAAAAATTTTTACACTGCAATGAAAATTTTTGTACGAAAGCACTACGCTAAACAATCAGCAATATTTTTAAATATAACCATCGCATTAAGCCAGGCCATTGCTTCAGTTAAACACAGATTTTTATCAGCAAAAAAAGAAGAAAAAAAATTAAATTTTTTATTGGTTGGTGATGATGCAGATGCAATATCAGCCGAAAAAATTCTTTCACACTGTAATAAAAGCTTTCAAAAAATAAATTCTTTAAATCAATTAAACAGAACCAGTTTATCAAAAACAAAACCCGCTATTGTTTTCTGTATTGGCAACCTTTCATATACCGAAACAATCATCTTCACTCAAAAAAATAAAAATAAATATGCATACTTCTGGCATAAAGCAAAATCGCAAAGTATTGCAGGCAGCAGTTACAGTAAAACCGCCGGAGAAATATATGCATCCATTTAACAGCATATTCATTAGATTGCACATTAAACTGATTGATTTCTGAATGGCTATAATTGATATCAATCTTCCTCAATCAATAATAAAAACGTTGCGGTTGCAACAAAACGATCCGCATCGTCAGCAATTACGTGTTCTGAAAAAGCTTTTGCATAAAGCACGCTTTACAGAATTCGGACAGCAATACAGGTTTGATGAAATATTATTGCAGCAGGATGTTATAAAAAAATTCCAGGAGCTCGTTCCTTTATATAATTACAGTAAGATTTATAAAGAATGGTGGCACCGCAGCCTGGAAGGCAAAGCAGATGTTTGCTGGCCCGGCAGAATAAAATATTATGCACTCAGCAGCGGCACCAGCGAAGCAGCGAGCAAGTACATTCCCATAACCACAGACTTACTCAAAGGCAACCGCGTGGTAATGATAAAGCAAATACTTTCTTTGCGTAACTACAGCGATTTGCCTATGCGTTCCATTGGCAAAGGCTGGTTAATGTTAGGTGGCAGCACGGCTTTACAAAAAGGTGCAGGTTTTTATGCCGGCGATTTAAGCGGCATAACAGCGAAGAAAGCGCCGTTCTGGTTTCAGCCATTTTATAAACCGGGTAGAAAAATTGCCCGGCAAAGAAACTGGACGCGCAAACTTAAAGAAGTTGTAAGAAAAGCTCCGCAGTGGGATATTGGTTTTGTGGTTGGCGTGCCTGCATGGATACAGATGTGCATGGAAATGATTATTGAAGAATACAAGCTGAATAATATTCATGATATATGGCCCAACCTTGCTTTTTTTGTGCATGGTGGTGTAAGTTTTCAGCCATATAAAAAGGGGTTTGAAAAATTGCTTGGCAAACCGCTTATTTATGTTGAAACATATCTCGCCAGCGAAGGTTTTATTGCTTACCAGGATCGCCCAAATGCAAGCGGAATGCGGCTTGTAACCAATGAACATATTTTTCATGAATTCATTCCTTTTGATCAGAAAAATTTTGATGCAAATGGAGATATAGTTCCAAACCCGCAGGTACTCACTATTGCAGATGTAGAAGAAGGAAAAGAATATGCAATATTGATAAGCACCTCTGCCGGCGCATGGCGATATTTAGTGGGCGACACAATTCGCTTTACAGATAAAAAGCGTACTGAACTTGTGATTACGGGACGCACCAAACATTACCTGAGTTTGGTTGGTGAACATCTTGGCGTGGAGAATATGAATAAAGCCATCGAACTTGCCAGTGCAGACATGAATATTTCAATTCCTGAATTTACGGTGGCAGGCATTCCTTATGGCAATTTTTTTGCGCATCACTGGTATGTTGCCTGCGATGATAATGTAAATACAGAAATACTTCGCCATAAAATAGATGATTATCTTAAACAGTTAAACGATGATTATGCTACTGAGCGCGGTCATGCATTAAGAGAAGTTCTGCTTGATGTAATGCCGGAAAAAACTTTTATTAGTTTTATGCGCAGTCTTGGTAAAGTTGGCGGACAACATAAATTTCCGCGTGTATTAAAAGGTAAGATGTTTGAAGAATGGAATAAATTTCTTTCAAACGAAATGCAGAATTCAACACCACTTTAATTTTCAAATTATTTTTTTTTGAATTGATTTTTTAATGAAGCTGTTAAACATTTTCATATTGCTCTGTTTTGTTTATATCACTGCATGTGGTAATAAACAGCCTGTAGAAAATGATGATACAAATGCCATTGATACAACTACAACTGCAATAACAACTGCTGCAAAAGATTCATTTGAAACAGGAAAAATTATTAACAGCGTTGTTTGTAAAACTGATGCTTCTCAATCGTATGCTTTATATATCCCTTCAAAATTTCAGCCGTCATTATTGCCTGTAATTTATTTTTTTGATCCACATGCGGCTGGCGCTTTGCCATTAAAAAATTATAAATCGCTTGCAGATGAATATGGCTTTATATTGATTGGAAGTAATAATTCGAAAAATGGAAATGATTGGACGACGACTGAAAATATCTGGAATAATTTATTTTCTGATACAAAAAACAGAGTTAGATTTAATTCAAACAGAATTTATACGTGTGGATTTTCTGGCGGCGCAAAAGTAGCAAGCTACGTGGCTTTACATCACAAC
>JAICKT010000208.1 GCA_025927795.1 Parafilimonas sp.
CCGCCAATAGGGCTGAAAGTCTCCGGCATTCTCGCTACCATACCTGCCAATACAGACCTTCAGCTAAAGCTGGTAATTGCCTGGGGAACCGATTTTACCGGAGATAAAAAATATGGATTTCAACAACCGGATTGGAATCAGACAGCGCCTGATTTTGGTTGCTATATTTTGTTGCCACCCAATATTTCAGCAGCAAATTTTAATCAACAGTTAAGTACGTTTGCTCGCAATATCCCATCTGCCAATAACCAGGACAGTTATATTATTCAGCCAATAAGTGCCATACATTATGATACACAAACGGGTGATTACAGCAATAAAACGATCAGTCATGAATTGCTCAATGTATTGTGGCTCATTGCGGCATTTATTCTGCTGATTGCCTGCGTCAATTTTATCAATCTTTCCACAGCACAGGCTGTGAACCGTGCGAAGGAAGTGGGTGTAAGAAAAGTTTTAGGAAGTAGTAAATCACAATTGAAAACCCAGTTCATTGTTGAAACTTTTTTGATCGTTACAGGTGCTGTTATACTTGCTATAGGAATTACCCTTCTTGCCTTGCCTTCTGTAAACCACCTTTTAGAACTTTCGCTTTCTTTCGACCTGTTCAACCATCCTGCAATTATTTTATTTCTTTTTGCTGTAACAAGTATTGTAACTGCACTTGCCGGCTTTTATCCTTCTGTTGTGTTATCTCGTTTCAATCCTGTGAATGCTTTAAAG
Organism: Parafilimonas sp.; assembly: GCA_025927795.1. GTDB lineage: Bacteria > Bacteroidota > Bacteroidia > Chitinophagales > Chitinophagaceae > Parafilimonas. Next base: position 724 of record JAICKT010000208.1, read on the forward strand.
AGCAAAGCCACTGTAAATGCCGCAAAAGGAATTTCATTAAGAAGAGGTTTGGTAGTATTCCAGTTCATTATTGCGCAGGCGCTCATCATCGGAACATTGATCATTGTAAAACAGATGAATTACTTTATGAATCAGCCGTTGGGATTCGATAAAGACGCGATTGTAAATGTGCCTTTCCGCCCGGATAGTACGGGGGGCAAATTGACGGATTATGTGAGACAACAATTGTTGACCATAAACGGCGTACAGGCAGTGAGTTTCAGTTCCAACACGCCGGTGGAAGATGACAATGATATGTGGACCACATTCAAATTTGACCATGCAACAAAGGATGCAGATTTTCAGGCGATTCTCAAATTTGGCGACAATGAATATGTTCCGGAATATAAACTGCAATTGGTAGCAGGAAGAAATTTGCAGCCTTCCGACCTGACAAAAGAATTTTTGGTGAATGAATCGTTTGTAAAAAGTTTGGGATTTAAAAAGCCGGAAGACATTCTGAACAAAGAAATCAGTATGTGGGACGATCAGATAAAATGTCCTGTTGTCGGAGTGTTGAAAGACTTTAACGATAGGTCTCTTCGGCAGTCGGTTGCGCCATTGATTGTTACCACAAACATCACTATGTATCGCCAGGCTGCCATTAAACTTGCCACCACCAACATCGCATCTACGATGGAATCCATAAAAAAAATATGGCAGCAAACATTTCCTGATTATGTTTATGAATACAGGTTTCTGGATGATAAAATTGATAGTTTTTATAAACAGGAAAATCAGTTATCACAACTATACAAAGTTTTTGCAGCCATTGCGATATTCCTTAGCTGTCTTGGACTGTATGGCTTAGCCTCATTCATGGCGGTGCAAAGAATAAAAGAAGTGGGGATTCGTAAAGTACTGGGCGCTTCTGCAGGCAGCATTGTTTATTTGTTTTCAAAAGAATTTATCATACTCATCGCCATTGCCTTTGTCATTGCCACACCCATTGCATGGTATTTCATGCATCAATGGTTGCAGGATTATGCTTATCGGATTGATGTGAGTTGGATGATATTTCTTGTAAGTGGAATTATTGCTATTGTTATTGCACTCATGACAATTAGCTTCCAGGCAATAAAAGCAGCAATGGCCAATCCTGTGAAGAGTTTGAGAAGTGAGTGATGTGAAAATCTGAAAATTAAAAAAATGACATAAAAGTTTGTTTACTGTTATGCGTACCATAGAAAATTAAAGAATTAATATTTAAACCTTACACAAAATGATAAAGAATTATTTCGTAACCGCATGGAGAAATTTAATTAAAAGCAAAGTCTTTTCCATTATCAATATCATGGGATTAACCATCGGTATTACCGTATGCATGATGATATTTTTGTTCGTCATGAACGAATTTAGTTTTGATAATTTTCATAAAGATGGCGATCGCATTTACCGGTTGATGCGCGGATTTCCAAAGGACGGAAAAGTCGCAAACGTTGCTTATGTATCAGGCCCATACGCTCCGGCATTAATGAATGATTTTCCGGCAGACATTCAAAGTGTCGTTCGCATCAATACGAATGATAACCTGATTACGATCGGCGATAAATCTTTTCATGAAAAAAAAGTAATCGATGCTGATAGCAACTTTTTCAGGTTTTTTACTTTCCCCCTGATAAAAGGCAATCCGCAAACTGTTTTGCAGGATCCGCATAGTGTTGTGTTGACAGAAACTACCGCAAAGAAATATTTCGGCAGCATTGAAGATGCGATGGGAAAAACAATTGTTGCAGATAAAGATCTTCCGCTGAAAGTTACCGGCATTGCCAAAGATGATCCTACGAATTCTCATATTCAATTTGACCTGGTAATTCCGCTCGATAATTTTAAAGATGCAACGTGGATGACCACCTGGATCAATAACGGAATTTATACTTATGTAAAACTCAATCCCCACGTTTCTCCATCGCGCGTTGAAAAGCAACTTCCTGCATTTACAGAAAAATACATGGGCAGCGATATTCGTAAGTTTGGTTTATATCATTATCAATTATCGCTCACACCGCTAAAAGATGTATATTTTGATGATGCGGCTTTGGATGGTATCAAACACGGCGATAAAAAAGTGGTGTATATTTTTCTTTCCATTGCGGTTTTAATTTTATTGATCGCCTGCATCAACTTTATGAATCTTTCTACCATCCGTGCAGCAGAAAGATCAAAAGAAGTTGGATTAAGAAAAGTGTTGGGCGCATTGCGTAACAATCTTGTGTGGCAGTTCATCGGCGAATCGGTTTTGCTCACACTTATTTCATGCGTGTTTGCCGTTGCCCTGCTTGTGTTGATCATGCCGTGGTACAATCAACTGCTTGGCTATTCACTCACGATCTCGTGGAACACGCTTCCTGTCTGGCTGTTTCTTGCAGGCGTTGTTATTGTTGTGGGATTTTTGGCAGGCAGTTATCCCGCATTTTTTCTTTCCGCATTTTCACCCATCAATGCTTTGAAAGGCAAGCTGCGCCTGGGCAAAGGCGGTTCTGCATTCAGGCAGGTTTTGGTAGTTGTTCAATTTAGCATAACCGTGTTTCTGATTGTGGCCACAATCATCATCGCCAAACAAATGACTTATGTAAAGAATAAACAACTTGGTTATAATAAGGAACAAACGGTGATGGTGCGAATTGATAACGACGACATTTACAAAAACAGGAACGTATTCAAGAGCCAGTTGCAAAATGAAAGTGGCGTGCAATCAGTATCGCTGATGTCGGGCGAGCCCGGCGGTTTTTTCGACGGGCAGGTATTTGATGTGCAGGATCATGCTGAAAGATGGAATGCAAGAACAGAATTTACCGATTTTGAATTTGTAAAAACATTAGGCCTGAAAATTATAGCCGGTAGAAATTTCTCATCCTCTTATCCGACAGACACTACTGATGCGGTGCTTATCAATAAAACTGCTGCAACAAAATTGGGCTGGACACCGGAAGAGGCGATTGGTAAATGGATAGAGAACACCATTCGTGATACAGCCAGGCGAAGAATAATTGGTGTAGTGGCAGATTTCAATTTCGAATCATTAAAAAGTAATATTGAGCCACTGGTGATTGCACCAAATCCGGATAGGAGGGTAGCGTTGGTAAAATTAAAACCAGGAAATATAAAAGCCGGTGTTGCGCTGGTAGAAAAAGCATATAAGAACGTTGCTTCTGCTTATCCATTTGAATATCGCTTTTTAGACGAACAATTCAATGACCTCTATAAAAAAGACATCCGCCAGCAAACAATTTTATCTGTGTTTGCCGGCCTTGCGATTTTTGTTGCCTGTCTCGGATTATTCGGCCTCGCTTCATTTACGACAACAAAACGATTCAAAGAAATCGGCGTTAGAAAAGTGTTGGGTTCATCAGTAAAAGGCATTGTATTATTATTATCAAAAGATTTGCTGAAGCCCGTGCTGATCGCCACTTGTATTGCTTTACCCATCGGCTATTGGGCATCGGAAAAATGGTTGCAGAATTTCGCTTACAAAACGTCATTAAGCTGGTGGGTTTTTCTTGTTGCCGCTATCACAACTTTTGCGATTGCCTTTGTTACGGTTTGCCTGAAAGCAATAAAAGCAGCGATGGCCAACCCGGTGAAGAGTTTGAGAAGTGAATGATTTATTAAACCATTGTATGTAATAGCTTCCCTGCATTACATCAAAGAATATTTAACAAACAGTAAACCAACAATTATGATTAAAAATTATTTTAAAATTGCCTGGCGGAATCTTACTAAAAATAAAACCTTTAGTATTATAAACATTACAGGGCTTTCCGTTTCAGTCGCGTTTTGTTTGCTGCTGTTTTTTTATATAAGGTATGAACAGTCCTACGATTCTTTTCACGTAAAAAAAGATCATCTCTTCAGGTTGGAGATGAGCAATACTTTCCCTTCTGCTGGTACTACAAAAGGAAAAAGTATATTTTCTTTCCTGACAAAAAATGACAATGTAAAGAATCAGCTAACCTTTCCTTTAATAATTGCAGCTAATCTGCAAAATGCTTTTCCAGAAATAAACAGCATTACCCGTTTTAAAGATGAAAGAGACAACATTATTAAAGTAAATAACGAAGCCTACAAAGAAAAGCATGTATTGTATGCGGATAGCAATTTTTTTAAGAACCTTTCTTTTCATCTTTTAGAAGGTAATCCCAAGACAGTACTTAATTCTACCAATGATATAGTTATATCAGCTTCACTTGCAAAAAAATATTTTGGTAACCAAAATCCTCTCGGCAAAACTATCCAGGTAATCGTTGATACTACCCAAACATTTATTATAAGCGGTGTTGCAGAGGATGCGCCTCATAATTCAAGTATACAATACAGTGTAGTGATGCCACTACTTTCCGATGTGAATTATCAAAGTAATATAAACGATGGATTTAACCAGGCAAACCATTTATACATTGTTGAACTGGCAGATTATGTGGATTACAAAAAGTTTGAGAAAAAGATGAATAAATGGGTGACTGAATATTATACTAAACCTTTTGTTGCTGAATATGGAAAATATTATACTGACTACGACTTTAAGAATTTTCGCTGGTATTTACGTCCGTTGGCTGATGCGCATTATAATGCATCTGAACCATGGGGGCATTATACGGATGCCAATAAAATGTACCAGTTGGCTTGCCTGGTTATCATTATCCTGCTGATTGCTGCTTTAAACTACGTTTTGCTTGGCATTTCAAATGCAGCAAGCCGCTCGCAGGAAATTGGTGTGCGAAAAGTGTTGGGCGCAAAGAGAATTTCCGTCATTGCACAATTTTGGGTAGAGACATTACTTGTAACAGTAATTGCTGTTACTCTTGGGTTTATTTTAATGCAATTATTGCTTCCGCTTTTTAACAGGTTAATGGATTCGCAAATAAATTTTACGGATTTTTCTTTGTTCTATGTAATTGCCGCGCTGGTTGCTCTTGCGCTATTTTTAAGCCTTATAGCAGGTTATTACCCGGCGTTGTTACTATCAAAAATGAGACCTGCATCTGTTATTAAAAGTTTCCAAACATTTAAAATTAATCCAAGGCTTTCCAAAGTAATGGTTATTGTTCAATATACAGCATGCGTGGTGTTGATGATTGCAGCTTTTGTTATCAGCAGGCAAATGCATTTTATTAATAATAAAGATCTGGGATTTGATAAAGACCAGGTGTTGATGGTAAGTAATCCAAAGTGGGATCCTGCATATACAAAACAATTGACCGAAAGATTGCAGGTGTTTGCTCAATCACAGCCCGGTGTCATTTCTTTTTCAGGAATGAATGGGAACCTGGATGGAGAATATAATACTAACGGTTTTATGTTGAATGGTGCTCAGCAGTGGCGTAAACAGATAAGTGTTTATTACAATTATTTTGAAATGCTGGGCATAAAATTTCTGCAGGGAAGACCTTTTTCAAGAAATTTTCCTTCAGATACTTCAAGAGAAGTAAGTCCAATTATTGTGAATGAATCCCTGTTCAAAATGTTAGGAAAAGATGCAAAGGTGGGCGAATACAACAAGCCATTACGCGGAACAATAATTGGCGTGGTAAAAGATTACAATTTTGAAACGCTTTCTAAAAAAATAGAACCTGAAGAACATCGCCTGGCTACGAGATATATCGGCAATTTTATGTTCAAAGTAAAAGCGGGTAGTATGCAAAATGTAATTACAACCTTGCAAAAACAATGGAAACAAATTTCAGATAATTATCCGTTTGATTATACATTTCTCGACCAGAGCATTGCGAAAATGTATGATGCTGATATGCACTGGCAAAAGATTATAGAATCAGCTTGCTTTTTCGCCATTTTTATCGCGTGTATGGGTTTATTTGGATTATCTGCGATCAATGTGGCTAATCGTACAAAGGAAATTGGTATAAGAAAAGTGTTGGGTGCTACTATAAAAGATATTGTAGGCACTCTCTCTTCAGGTTTTGTAGCAATGATTGCAATAGCAGTGATAATTGCTATACCTGTTGGCTGGTGGATTATGAGTAAATGGCTGGAAGATTTTGCGTATCGGATAAATATAAGCTGGTGGATATTCATAGCAGCAGCGGTAGTAGCCTTTTTAATCGCTTTTGTGGCGATAAGTTTTCAGGCAATAAAAGCCGCCGTTGCTAATCCGGTGGAGAGTTTGAGAAGTGAATAATTAGCTAATGTGAAAATTAAAATCAGCATTATTTATTGGTTTGCTGTATAAAATTGATATAACCATGATGGATACACGAAAATTAAAAACACGAACATGAAATATTATTTAACGATCATTAGTGCTCTTCTTATTCTCGCATCCTGCGATAAGCCTGTAGTGAATCCGGAGCCAACAATGAACTATATTGACCTGGAAAATAAAGAAGTAAAATTCAGCGAATCCGCTTCCGTAGATATCAATAAGGATGCGATAGCGGATGTTCGTTTTTCCACAAAGTTTTTGGGCGATCCGATCGCAAAAAAAGATATGCATATATACCTTGCCTCATCCCGGGGCAGTTGCAGGCTGCCGGTAGATGCGGATGAAAATGCGCCTGTGCTCTTCAAAGGCGATGTCATTCCTTTGGAAAATTTTGCAGGACATACGTGGTATGAAAATACGCAAATCCAATTGGCTCAAAAAATTGTCGGAATAACAGGCGAGCCATTCTGGGAAGGTTTATGGAAATCAAGCAATCATCAATATTTGCCGTTACAGGTAATGGTAAATAAACAACGCTTTAATGGCTGGATTGAGCTTAGTTTTGATACAAACGGTGAAAAGATCATTCTGCATAAAGCAGCCATATCGAAAATGCCGGAGAAATATGTGGTTGCAGGGATTTGAAAATATAAAGGTGGTATTGATGCAACAGTGATGCGTACAATAAAATTATTTAAAATACCAATTGTGCTTATTGGTCCTTTTACTCTGTTTAGAGAAGAGTGTTTGATATAACATCCATGCATAAACGAAAATAAATTTCCCGGAAGCAATGTTGAAAAACCAATAAGCACGATGAAAA